>JACQRL010000114.1 GCA_016206485.1 Planctomycetota bacterium
GCTTTTTTACTGTGAAAGCGCATTTAATCTTTATCAAAACAAATCCACAAGTTATGAATTTCTGGAAAAGGTTTCTAATTTTGATAGAGACTTTATCTATTCAGGCAAGATCCAGACATATTTAAAATATCTTTCCTTTGAAATATTTGGTTTCGGACTGTGGCAAATTCGGCTTGTACCATTTATTTTCCTTTTATTGAGCATCTATTTCCTATACAGGATTACCAAAGCAATTCTAAGTACAAATTCCGCTGCTATCTTTACTATATTGATCTTACTTTGCGTTGATTTTCTGCCTAAAAAATCATCCCGCCCGGATTCGATGATGATGTTAGTATTAGCAGTTTCCTTATGGATTTACTGGCATCTCACAACGAACTGGCGTTATGTGCTTGCCGGGTTACTCTCAACAATCGGATTATGGATACACTTCCCCACTGCTCCTGCAATTATCGCCGTCATAGCACTCACAACACTGATTAACAGAGCTGGCATAATACAGACATTTCTCGGAATTGCCTGCGGGGTTGCGGCTTATATCGTTTTCAACGTTCTGCCGGATTCTGAAACATTCAGTCTGCAACTAAAAGAATACGGACTATACATGATGACCGGAGATTTGAATCTATGGACCATGATCTCAATATCAATTTCAAGATTCACTAAATTCTTTTTTGTGGATGGACCATACAAAAATATACTGCTTTTCGCGCTTCTGACATTGTCAATAATCATATTAGCCAAAAAAGGCAGCAGGAATCTGACAAGGTTTCATCTTCCTATTCTTCTGGGATTATTTACAGGGCATTTAAATCTCAGGAGCGGACACACAGCATATATGATATTTTATCTGCCATCTTTCCTGATGATTATTAGTGAGGCATTCGAGCACATCAGATCCAATCCCAAAATATTTAAAACTGCCTTTGCTGTGACCATATCATACTTCATAATCTTAAATGGATTACTGTTCTATAAATACAAGTCGAGGCAGTCTGAAATACTTGAAAGCCTGCAGGTTTTAAAAACTTTGCCCTCCGGCAGTAATATAATGTGTGATCCTTTTTACCGGCTTTTTTTGACAAAGCATCGAATACAAGAGCACAACTACTCTATATATCTTATGAAAGATAAGCTTAAAGAAAAATACAGACCGATTCTAGGACAAACATTTGGAGAGCTGGTCAAAACACTTAACACTGATTACATAATTTTAGATGACTACATGAAGTATGTTATTGAGACGGATAACAAATACACAGGAGAAAAACTGGGAATTCAGCAGTTTATTGATAAACAATGTAACGTGTTTTTGAAAATAAAACATCCGGTTGAGAATGAAATCACAATTCTAAAGATAGCTAAAACAAATTGAGCTGCCTGCTGATTACTGACTCCTGACTTCTTACTTCTGTATTCCTATTATGTTACCAGCTTCTTATCTTTTAATTCTTTATACGCTTTATCAAAATGATCTTCAATTTTCTGTTTTTTATAATGTTCATACAGCTTTTTCAACCCATCATCAAGCGTTATAGTTTGTTTGTAACCCAATCTCTTTTGAATCTTTGTGATATCGGAAGTGCAATGCCTTATATCGCCGGATCTGAATTCATTCGTAATATTTACTGTTAGCTTCTTACCTGAAATTTTTACGATTTTTCGGGCGAGATCCAGTATTGTTGTGACAGGCTGGACTCCGACATTGAACACTTCATAATTCGCTTCATTACAATTTATCGCAAGAATGCATGACTGTACGATATCGTGTACGGAAATAAATGATCTACTTTGCAAACCATCTTCAAATATGACAGGAGGTTTATTATTGAGCACACGATTAATAAAGATAGCGCTAGCCCCGGTGTATGGATTGTTAAGGCTCTGCCTGACTCCATAGACATTAAAAAAGCGAAGGGAAACGACGGGGACATTATAAGATATACCCCAGTTCAGTACCATCTGCTCCTGAACCTGCTTTGTAATGGCGTAAATTGAATTACTTTGAAATGAGACATTTTCTGATGTCGGAACGGATGTTATGGACCGGTTGCAAATCGGGCAAAGCGGATCCCATCCATCATTTTTAGACTTAGAGAATTTCCTTAATGGAGGCCTGACAACACCGCATTTTTTACAGTTATAAACACCTTCTCCATAACTGCTCATAGAGGCGGCAATAACAAACTTTTTTGGGAATTTTTTCTGATCAATAAAAAATTGCAGCAATTTTGCGGTGCCGTAGATATTAGTTTTAGTATAGCTGTCAATTTCGTACTGGCTCTGGCCAACGCCTACTCTTGAAGCAAAATGGAATATATACTCTGCCTGTTGAAGAACCTTTTTGTATTTATCAAGATCTAAAACGTCGCAAAATATATATTTGACTTTCTTGTTCAGATAGCCCGGAGTATCCGCATGGACCTGCTTTTCCAGAATATCAACACAGGAGACATCGTATCCTTTCTCAACAAGCTTATCAGCAAGGTGAGAACCGATAAAGCCCGCCCCGCCTGTGATTAATATCATAACGAATATGCTATTTTCTAAGACCCGTTTGGCAAAGCTTTAGTCATTCGTTTGGGCGTGATAAATTTATAGACAGCATACGCTGCAAACATCGCGTATATCATATTGGCGGTCTGGTTGTATCGTGTTGATGGTCCGACGAAGGCATGGGTTATGGCTTGCGTTAAAACAACCACGGCTAAAATCCATGCGACTTTATCAGTTTTTGCATGTTTAACAAAACCAAAAAATGCCAACAAAACTAACGGAACAAAAAATAACGCATACGCTACATCTCTGAACGCAGCGGACTTACTTTCAAGCTCCTTTCCTATAATAATACCATCTTTTTCATTGTATGAGATACCTCCAGGCACTTTTCTGGGCAGAGGAACAGGACTAAAATAAAGGAAAAAATTAGTGAGTATCACCCTGATTGTTCTTAACGGATTATCTTTAACATATTCTATAACCTTCTGTTTGAAAAATTCATCAACTTCATATGCATTATCAGAAGAAATCCTGATGTTGTTTTTTTCCATTAAATATTGCGCATAAATCTGGGATACACCTGCCCCATATTTAGTTATAACGTCATCCGCATATTTATTGTGTGCCATGAACAGTGAAAACCATTTATCGGAATCGGTAAAAGCTAATCTTCCAAAATTATAATAATTCCTCATACCCCAAGGAACTAATACAAACATGAAAGAAACACACGTTATGGCAATAAACTTTATCGATTGTTTTTTATACTCAGCAAAAACAAAAAAAACAAAGAAAACTATAAAAATTTGCAGCGTAGCACGTGTTAAAAATGTGAGCCCTAATGCGACTCCGGTTAGAACAGCATGCTTTATACACAAGCATCTGAAAAAACGCACTGTATAAATCAAACTCATAACCAGAAATAAGTTAAATAGAAACTGGTCTTGAAAATATAAGTCAATGCGTACCTGATGCGGCAGAAACGATAAAATAAGCCCACTGATTAAAGCGATTTTTTCACTGCGAAAAAGTTCAAAGCAAAGAAATGCTGTCAGACTGCATGTTAACGCACTTACAAGCGCGTTAAACAGCAAAAAACAAATCATCGAATCACCGTAATAAAATAAATAGCTGACAAACCCGCAAATTAACGGACACAGTGGTTGTGCTGATGACACAGGTTCAGTGCCTCCTTCCGCCATGCCTTTGCCATTTGCAACACTTTGAACCAGATGCCACATTGGATCATATTGAACCCAGCTATCTGTTCGTACTATTTCATCAAATACAGTAAGACCTGCTATAACTCTGACAGAAAAAGCAACAAGAAAAATCAGTGACAAACCAGTCAGCTTCATCCTAAAAACCTATTGAACCAATATTTTATCCTGTATTTCAAAATAAGCAGTATCATATTCATTCCGGTTTTTATCGTACCTTTCAATGTCCCAGTTATTTTTGATGTCCCGCGCCTTCCCTTGTAATTTAATGGGATCTCTACAAAATTCACGCCATTTCGTCTCGCAACTATCACCATTTCAGGCAGAAAATGAGAACCTTTCACAGTTAAGTTATTAACAATGAGCTTGGCTGCCTTCACTTTTACAAGTCTAAAAGTACATCCGCAATCTGATAAAGAAGGGGTGCTAAACAACACTTCAAGCAATTTTGCAACCATGATATTTCCAACCCTTAAAAACCACCCCATATTCGCCTCTGCCCACAAGAGCTCTCTGGTAGTACGTGTACCGAGTACCATATCAAAATCATCGCAGTAGCTGAGAAGCTTTAGGATATCACTCATCACAAATGTGTTATCCGGTTCACAGAGAATAATGATTTCTCCGGAAGCATCTTTCAATCCTCTTGTCAACGCTGAACCATATCCTTGTGTATTCTCATTAACCAACCTTGCCTTCGTCGTTTTAACCAGTTGTTCAGTTTTATCTTTTGAATTGTTATTAACGACCAAAACCTCATCTACAAACTCAACAGCAAAAGCCTCATTAACAGCATTGACAATGTTCTCTTCTTCATTGTATGCGGGAAAAACTACTGAAACCTTTTGTCCTTTATACATTTGAGATTTTTCTGGCTACAACAATATACTGCGCTGACAACATTTTTACAAGAGGAATCTGGGCTAATATAGTTTCGAGCGAACGGAATAAAAACATAATCGACTGAGGTATTATATTGGGAACCCAACCGTAATAGACAAGTTTCTGTACCTCATAATTCATATTGCGCAAGACTTTTTGCAGAAAAAACTGTGAAATTGCCATGACATTCGGGTCATCTCTGTCTGTCGGGAAAGTTTTCAGCAATATTGGAACATAAGGGCATAGTACATTATGGTCTATTAAAAAAATATATCCGCCGCTTTTAACAACTCGATCAATTTCATACAAAACCTTCATAACATTTTTCTCACCGCCGAGATGATGTAGAACGCTGACTATCAAGACACAATCAAATGATTCGCATGCAAACGGGAGAGTAAAGGCATCAGCCTGCACCATTTTGTTATTTCTTGTTTTTGCTATCTTTACCAGCTCAAATGAAGGTTCAGCCCCGACAAGAGTAAAACCCTTCTGTGAATACCAGAGATGATGCCTTCCTGTGCCACAACCGAGATCAAGTATCAGCGAATCAGATTTTAAATATTTTTCCAGACTTGACATGCGCACCGAATAATAGAACTTCTGTATATGTTCAGGATGATACTTGTCATAATCGTGGCCTATCCTGTCAAAATGTCGCTTCATACCTTGGTCAAACAAAAGAGTATACAGAACTTAAGGCTGAATCAGAACTTTTTTTCCAAGGGCATTATATCGACATATGCATTATAATCAGGAACGCCACAGGCAGGATCAGTATTGCCAAACTTTAAAAGGACGTTAGATTCTGGCCAAAACATCTGGACATTGCCTTTTTGTATATCCGATATCCTGACAAAAGCGCGCAAAGAGCCACTATCGTTTCTAACTACCACACAGCTTCCGTCTTTCAGACTCAATATCTTCGCATCAAGAGAATTAATAAAAATTTCCAGTCGTTTTCTTCCAGTAAGCGGATCAGTATTCCTTTGTATTATTGAGTTGAACTGCTTACCTCTTCTGTTACTAAGCCTGAACCTGCCACTACCTGGCAATTCCTGTGGCACTTTGCAAACCGAGAAATGAGCCTTTCCATCCATAGTACCAAATTTATACCCGTCGCAGAGCCGCTCACCTCCATATTGAATCATATCCCCTTTTTTGTATAGCGTTTCAATTCCTTTATAAAAAGGAACAGCTTCCGATATTTCCGTTCGGATTTGTTGTCCGGATTTCAAATCAATTAAGTGTGAAGATTCAGGCCTGACCCGCTTTGCAAGATCTACGAAGATTTCCCATTCCGATCTTGCTTCACCAACCTTTCTCCCCGGAATCTGCGGAGAAAAAAGGATTCTTCTCTCAGTTGAAGTTTCTGTTGCACCACCTCGTTGTTCATACCGTGTTGCAGCCGGCAAAAGAATAACTACATCTTTTGGGTCAACTAACATCTGAGTCGTAAGAACTATATCCTGATGAACTCTCAAATTAACTTGTTTCAAAGCATCTTTAACCAATTCGGGATCAGGAAGAGTATCGATAAAATTCCCTCCTGAGCTGTACAAAACATCGATATTTCCCTTGTATGCTTCTGTAATCATTTCTACTGCATTAAGACCTTTTGCAAGCGGAGGATCAAAATCCCAAATCTCTTTCAATTTTCCTGTGTTTTCCTTATCAACACTCAATCCACCGGGCAATTTATCAGGTACACATCCAACCTCAGCACCGCCCTGAACCCCACTATGCCCTCTGATCGGGACAAAACCCGTTTTAGGCCTGCCGATATTGCCTCTTGAAAGTCCGAGATTAACAACAGCCTTAACATTATCCGTTCCAAACGAGTGATGAGTCAGGCCCATACTCCACACAAAAACAGAGCTTTTGGACGCAGCATACATCCTGGCAAATTCGAGCAATTCCGCTCTTGTAACCCCTGAAGCTTTTTCAATAAGCTCCCAACTCAATGAAGAAATATATGACTCCAGTTCAGTAAAACCGGACGTGTGTCTGCCGATAAATTCATTGTCTGTCCAGCCGTTATCAATCAGATGCTTAAGAACGCCGGAAATGAACGCGATATCTCCGCCGGTATTTACAAAGAAAAATTTATCGCAAAGTTTTGTACCAAATATTGAGCTTTCGAGTATTGACGGGATCCAATACTTATCAAAACCGGGCTCTTTGACAGGATTAACAACAACAACTTTTGCGCCCTTAAGTTTTGCGTAATAAATATATTTAGCGGTCACAGGTTGATTGTTGGGTGTATTTGACCCAAAAAAAACGAGAAGGTCTGTCCCTATCCAATCAGTATATGAGCAAGTTGATGCCGAAACACCAAGAGTCTCTTTCATTGCCACTGTACTTGGAGAATGGCATAATCTGGCGGAATTATCAACATTGTTAGTACCCAAAAATCTGGCGACTTTTTGAGCAGTATAATAAACCTCATTGGATATCCCTCTCGATGTTAAATAAAATGCGATCCTTTCCGGTTGAACAGTTTTGATTTTGTTCGCGATTATATCAAGCGCATTATCCCAGCTAATCCGGTTAAATTCGTTCTCGCCTTTTCTCCGGATAAATGGATATGGAAGTCTTCCGAGATTTATCAGATCTTTCCCGCTAAGTTTTCGGAGTCTTCCTAAATCATATAAAGAGCTTTTTTTTAGCTGCTTCATCGTGTTCAATTTTAAAAGTGAAAGTCTCACGTTACAAAGATGAACACCTTTTAATGTAAAGTCTCTTATTCCTACCGTCCCAAGAGCGCATCCGTCGCAAACTCCATCCTTCAAAATTCTGATCGCATAAGGGAGATTATGAAGATTTTCCAGCAGTGTAATCGCCATATCTATAAAGTGTCTGGGTTTAACACTGGTCAAACCGAATGGGATTAATCCTGCCCAGAATTTGGGCTTAAATGAACCGATATCAATACCAAGCATTGCTACTATAGTTTACCAGTAGGTGAATTTTCAAAAACGAATTTTTCCCTGTATATTTTAAGTATTTACTTATCGTAGATGGTTTTGATCCACCTACAAAACGGTTTCAACCCGGCTTCAATTGAAACATTCGGCTTATAACCAAAGAACCTAATTGCTTTACTATTGTCACCATAAGTTATATGAGGTTCATACATAGATAATGGTTTATTTGTTATTATTGCCTTGATACCAAGGTATTTTTGGAGGAGATCAACCGTATATTTGATAGTCACAGGGTTAGAATTAGCCAGGTTAAACACATCCCAACCGCCAATCGCGCTGACTTTGTATACAGAGCGATATATATATTCAACTGTATCCGATACAAAAGTAAAATCGCGTTTTGGTCTGCCGTTATCAAATAAAACTATAGGTTCACGGTTTATAATTGATTTAGCAAACTTGTGAAAACCCATATCAGGCCTTTGTTCAGGTCCATAACAGGTAAAAATCCTAAGCATTATTACATTTAAAGCATTCAACTGTGCAAAAACCCTTACATAATGCTCTCCGGCAAGCTTGGTTATTCCATATGGCGAAAGAGGTTTCAACGCGCCCCATTCTTCACTGAATGGCACAGGAGCAGAATCGCCATACACTGAACTCGATGAAGCAAAGATTAGATTGCTAATTCTGCACGTTTTTAATGCCTCTAATAGGCAGAGAGTCGACTTTACGTTTAAATCAAAATAAATATCAGCGTTTTCAACAGAGCTTCTCACGCCAGCCCTCGCCGCTAAATGCACAACAATTTCTGGTTTGTATCTTTTGAGCAACTTAATAATTTTATTTTTATCTCTAAGATCTGCAGTATGGAACCTGAACGACGGGTGTTTTTTCAATCTCTCGACCCTGGAATACTTAAAAGACAGATCATAATACGGATCAAAGCAATCTATCCCAATCACCTGCAGCCCGTTGTTTACAAGTTTTTGGGTAAGATGATACCCGATAAACCCTGCTGCACCAGTTACTAAAATCTTTTTCATTGGATCCTAACCACTAACTATAGCGCATTTTAATAGCTGCCAACCATATAATACTAGAAGCTATCTCATAAATATCATGATTTTTGTCATTTGTTATTTGTTTTTTACTCATCTCATTTATGAGATGAGTTCCATTCAAGGTCTTTTGATGCCAAATTTATTGATATGATTCTGCAAATGTTGACTTGAAATTCCGAGTATTTCCGCGCTTCTTGACACGTTGAAGTTATTTGCAAGAAGACAATTGAGAATATATTCACGCTCAAATTTGTCCCTCGAAACATGTAACGGCTCTATTCTTTCAACAGTTTTTCCAATAAGGTACATGGAACTAATTTCGTCTCCATCACATAAAACAAGAGCCTGTTCTATCACGTGTTTAAGCTCTCTTATATTGCCATTTAGGCGGCGCTTCATTAGATATTCCAGGGAATCATTTGAAATACCTGTAATATTTTTGTTATATTTTTTGTTGAAAATCTTGATGAAATAATCAACAAGAAGCGGAATATCAGATTTTCTTTCGCGCAAGGGTGGAATCCTTACATTCATGACGTTTAATCGGTAATACAAGTCTTCTCTGAATAAACCCTGTTGTATCTGGCTCTGAAGCTCCTTGTTTGTAGCAGCCACTACTCTTGCATCAACTTTAATTGGTTTATTACTTCCTATTCTCAGGATCTCTTTTTCCTGAAGAAATCTTAAAAGTTTTTTTTGCTGCTCTAAAGGAAGTTCAGAGATCTCATCTAAAAAAATCGTGCCGCCATTAGCAGCTTCAATCTTGCCTACTCTTGATTCAACTGCGCCTGTAAAACTGCCTTTTTCATATCCATATAATTCACTTTCAACCAAAGTTAATGGGATATTCGAGCAGTCAACGACTATAAACGGATTATTTTCACGCTTGCTCAGTTTGTGAATATATTTGGCAAAAAGTTCCTTTCCTGTACCGCTTTCCCCGGTCAGAAGAACTGTAACATCAGTATCAGAGATCTTCCTGACAGTTTGTAAGACTTTGTATATAACGTCTGATTCGCCGACAATTTTATCTTCATGTGTCCCTTTTAATGCAAAATTTTCAAGCTCTAAATCTGTATTTCTCATTCTTATCGTGTGTAGAAAAGTATCTCTCTGTGACTTCTCTCCCAAAATTGCAGAAAAATATCTCAGAGCAGTAGTCAAAAGTTCACGTTTAGAATCATCAAATTTCCGGAGAGGAGTATTGCTATCCAGGTAAATCGATCCGATAACTTTTTTTCTGTACATAATCGGAGCGGCATAAACCGAGACAATTTTATGCTGGACCATCGTCATGGAGTAGTTTGACTTTGTTTCGTGATCCTGAATAAAAAGCTCTTTCCCGGACTGAAGAGTATCTCTCAATATACTTTCACAAAACTCCATTTGTCCTT
Organism: Planctomycetota bacterium; assembly: GCA_016206485.1. Classification (GTDB taxonomy): domain Bacteria; phylum Planctomycetota; class MHYJ01; order JACQRL01; family SBBU01; genus JACQRL01. The sequence continues at coordinate 9,990 of JACQRL010000114.1, forward strand.
TTATATCGTTCCCGTCGTCATCTACACACACAATCGGAGTTGTTCCACTTTCCTGAACAAAGACAATTGACCCTCTTTTAGCATCCGCAAGTTTGATAAAAGCGCTTAAAATTATCTTACACAACTTATTGATTTCGTCTTCTCTACTCAGCTCTGTTATCGTATCCAGTATCAAAGAAGTGTTTTTATCATAAACTGTGACAGACTGTGTATTTGATAAAGCCGGCTCCTTCTTTTCAGTAAAAGTGAATTTAAATTCGCCAATCAATATGGCGTCATTCAGCTTAAGCTCGCAATCAGAATCGATTTTATGATTATTTACGTATGTACCATTTCGCGACTTTAAATCTTGCAGCACAAATTTGCTTCCTTTCTTTACTATAATACAGTGGACCCTTGAAATACTTGTAGAGTCAATAACCAGATCACATTTTGGCGAACGCCCGACAGTTGTCTGCTCGCCTGATAGCTCGATAACACGTTTTATTCCATCCTGTGTACCGACTAAATATCTTGTCATAGAGAATTTGTTAAGCTCTTCTGCACCCTTTCAAGTGAGTCCTTTAATAATGGTTCCATGCTCTCTGAATCTTTCATTTTTAATGCCTTATGCAGGAGCAACTTACATTCTTTCCTCGTACTGGTACAGATAATTCTTTTGATTTGTGGCATTCTGTGCGGGACCATACTTAGTCTGTTGAAACCCATCCCGATCAAAATTTGTGTATAGAGCGGATCTCCGGCAACTTCTCCGCATATTGAGACATCTCTATTATTTTTACGCGAAACTTCAACTACTTCATTAAGAAGCCTGATTAACACTGGATGATATACCTGGTACAACTGCGAAACCATCTCATTTGTCCTATCAACTGCCAAAAGATAAGCTATAAGATCATTTGTCCCAATCGAAAAGAAATCAACGTGTTTTGCGAGCAGGTCTGCCATCAGACACGCCGCCGGAGTTTCAAGCATAATTCCCACCTTTATTCTGGAATTTATATTCTTGTCTTTAAACATCTCCATGAGGGTTTCATTCAGCAAACTTTTGACTTTAATAACCTCCTGAACTGAGTTAACCAGTGGTATCATCACTTTAATATCTCCTAGCATTGATACCCTTACCAGTGCGCGAAGCTGTGGTCTAAAAATCTGTATATTTTCCAAAGAAAATCTTATTCCTCTTAGCCCCATAAAAGGATTCGGTTCAACCATGTTGCTGCCTGCTAAGTATTTATCCGCGCCAAGATCAGCAGTTCGAATAACAAGCTCTCTCTCTCCAAGAAGCTGAATAGCCCTTTTATAATGACTGAAGTGTTCATCCTCTGAGGGAGATTTTGACCCATTAAACAAAAATTCAGTCCTGTATAAACCTATTCCCTCAGCGCCGAAATCAAGCGCTATTTTGACTTCCTCAGGAAACTCTATATTCGCAAGCAATTTGACATGAAAACCATCCTTGGTTACAGGTAAAACTGTTTTCTCCCGCTCCTGCAGCTTTTTACCGTGAATAAAAAACTGCTGTTCTTTCTTTTTATATACTTCCTTGGTTGACTGGTCAGGGTTGATAATTACGGTACCATCAGCTCCATCGACAATAATCGTATCGCCTGATGCAACTTCGGAAGTAAGATTTTTTAACGCTACAATACAAGGGATCCCCAATGAAGCAGCTACCAGCGCCGTATGAGATGTTCTACCTCCCTTATCCAGACATATGCCAAGAATCTTTTTCTTTTCAAACTGCAAAGTCTCTGTCGGAGTAAGATTTTCCGCAACGACTATCCACTCGCCGTCATCAGGGACTACAAGACTGCTTTTTTCCGTGAGATATCCCATCAAAGTGTTCCGTACATATATTAAGCTTTCCTTAATTTTCGATGTCAGTTCGCTTGACGGGAGAAGATCAAGCGATTTGATTTTCTTTCTTATAGAATCTGAAATAGCATACTCAGCCGTATAGTTATTATCCTTGATACTATCCCAAACCTCCATAATAAAAAATTTATCCTTTATAAGCTCTATATGACTCTCCACAATCTGAACAAGCGTTGATGGGAAATTTTTTCTTTCAAAATACTTTATCATCTTACCAAGCTCAGTTTCGACTTTACCTATAGCGTTCTTTAATCTCATAAGCTCCTGACTGACTTCCTGATCACTGGATAAATATTTTGTTATCTGAAAGGATTCTTTACTTACAACAAATGCTATCCCGGTAGCATATCCTGAAGCAGAAGACACTCCTTTTTTAATAATCATTATTGTTTTGGTTCACCAAATCCGTCAAAAAAGAGTTTCCCTAAGGCTTCAATTGCTTGTTCAGCGTCTTCTCCATTAGCTATCAGGACGAACTCTGTATCAGGCGGTGCTGCAAGTGTAAGTAATTCTATACAGCTTTTTACATTAGCTCTCAGTCCGTTTCTTTCGAGAAAGATATTAGATTTAAAAAAATTAGCTTTTTGAGCAAGCAAGGTAGCCGGTCTTACGTGCAAACCCATTCTGTTTTTGAGAACCAATGTCTTTCTTAGTTCCATTCATTGCGTAGTTTGTTGAGCACAATCAATTTCTTCAAAAACATAGAAAACCGCCTCGGGGTCTTTTGCCTGCTGCAGGAAGTTGAAATATTTCTCCTTGTCATTGACGAGTTTCATAATGAGTTTTAAAGATTCCGTATATTCAGTTGTCGAATTTTCTCCGGCTAAAACAAGAAACGCCATGCTTACAGGCAGACCGTCAATCCCGACATAATCTTTAACAGATGTTTTAAGCTTAACAAAGGAACCAATACAAGTGTTTAACCCCTTGAACTTAGCATGCGGTATAGCAACACCGCAGCCAATCGCGGTTGATCCGAGCTTTTCGCGCTCCATAACAGTTTTAAACAATTTATCAGTAGGGGTCTTAACCTTAAACGTCTTCTTTGCAGCGAGAATCAGCTTTTTAATAATTTCCTTTTTACTATCTACAGTTAAATTAACTACGATTGATTCCTTAGGAATTATTTTTGAAAGCAGCAATTTTTGCATCAAACGCTTATAATGATATTAGAACAACTCAAAAAGTCAAATTTCTTTTTATACGCCTTGTGATATCGGCAGAGTTTCTATTGTCAAGCCTGTCCTTAAAGTCCCTCAATCTTCGCAATGTAAGTTCGAACGATTCATCAAATGCCTTCACCATCGAATGATTTTCACTCGAGGCTGTCAGCACTTCCTTATGGGGAATTTCCAGAGCAATCTTAGCCTTGAATAAACCTTCTTTTATCATTTCAATGGTTACATTTACACTGGTAGTGCGTTTATAAGTCCTTTCAAACTTTGTCAGCTTATATTCAACATATTTCTTAAACACATCCGGAATCTCAAAATGCCTTGAAGTAATATTGGTTATCATATATTAATTAACAATATTTATATTAATAGAACACAATCTCTGTTTCAAGATAAACAGCTAGATCTCGTCCAAGGCGCGGGGATTCTCCAAAGTTGATGTATCTCCCAATGGCTTACCAATAAACTTATTTCTCATTAATCTCCTCAAAACCTTGGCATTCCGCGTTTTGGGAAGCATAGATACAAACCTTATTTCCTTTGCCTGCATAGTTTTGCCCAGCTCGCGAATAATCAGATCGTTAATCTGCAGTTTAACTGAATCGGATTTTTTTGACGGGTCTTTTGCCACAACAAAGCAAACAATTGATTCCCCCTTGAGCTGATCAGGAATACCGATTGCCGCTGCTTCAAGGACATCGGGGTGTTTTGTGACAATCGACTCAATTTCGGCAGGACCTATTCTTTTTCCAGCGACTTTAATTGTATCATCACTTCTGCCATGCAAAAACCAAAATCCATCACCATCGACACTTGCCCAGTCTCCATGAAGCCAAATATCCTTCCATCTTGACCAATACACATCTATAAACCTCTGAGAATCTTTCCATATACCACGTGTCATTCCAGGCCAAGGTTTTTTGCATACGAGTTCTCCTACTTCATTTCTTACCGACTGCCCGGCTTCGTTAAAAACATCAACATCCATCCCTAATGATGGACCTTTAAGGGTACAAGGTTTGAGAGGAGAAATGGGATGTGGAGAAAGAAAACAAGCGCCGACTTCAGTCCCTCCAGACAAATTTATTATTGGGCATCTGCTGCCGCCTACCTTCTCAAAAAACCACTTGTACGGATCGTCATTCCAAGCCTCACCGGTTGATCCAAGAATTCTAAGTGAGCTCAGATCGTGATCAGTCACCCACTTATCAGGATATTTTCTTAGCGCTCTTATTGCAGTGGGAGATATCCCAAGAGTTGTTATCCGATGCCTCTGTATCATATCCCACAGTCTATCAGGATTCGGATGATCCGGAATCCCTTCATAACAAAAAATTGTACCGCCCAGCGTCAGTCCGCCGACAAGCTCCCAAGGCGCCATAATCCAGCCCATATCTGTAAACCAAAATAAAATATCTTCATCACGCAAATCGGTTTGATAAGCGACTTCCTCTGCTATCTTAACCATGAATCCACCATGGACATGAACAGCCCCTTTAGGCCTTCCTGTCGTGCCAGATGTATATATTATCATAAATGGATCTTCGCTATCCATTTCGATTGCGTTAAAATTACTATTTCCTTTTGCAATAATATCATCCCATCTTATGACTTTCTTCTGGTTCACGGCGGTCAAAGGAAGTCTGTCAACAATGACTAGTCTCTGGACAGAAGGAGTTCTACTCATCGCTTCTAATGCAACATTCTGAATAACAACTTCCTTCCCTTTCCTGAAAAACCCATTACAGGTGAATAACAATTTTGCCTCAGCATCTTGTAATCTGGTCGCAACGGCATCAGGACCGTAACCTGAAAAAATCGGGACATATATAGCTCCAACCTTTAAAACAGCAAAAGTTGCGATGATGGCTTCAGGTATCATCGGCATAAAAAGGCCTACCCTATCACCTTTACCAATTCCTGATTCTATCAGGAAATTAGCTACTCTATTAACATATTCATTGAATAACAAATAAGTAAGCTTAACAACCTTGCCATCTTCACCTTCCCAAATCACAGCGTACTTAGACGCTTGGTTAGACGCAGCCCACTTTTCAATGCAATTATAAGCAATATTTGTTTTTCCTCCGGTAAACCATTTTGTCCAGGGAATGCCCTCAGAACTGTCCATAACTTTTTTATACGGCTTAAAAAAATGAATGTTTAAATCCTTAATAACTTCATCCCAAAACCACTCCATTTGTTCATGGCTTCTGACGATAAGTTCATCAACGGTATTAATACGATGCTTTTTCATGAAACGATAAATATTAGTTTTTTCTATGTAATCCTTTGAAGGCTCCCAGACATAATTCTTGTTATTCATTTTTTACTCCGTTATTTCAATCAGGACTCCACCTGTTTGTTTTGGGTGGAAAAAATTAACAAATTTGCCGCTTGCCCCTTTTTTCGGCTGAGACCACAGTGATTTAAATCCCATAGATTCCATATGCTTAAGTGAAGAAGCAAGATTTTCGACTTTGAAACATACATGATGGAGACCTTCACCTTTGGTCTCTATAAACTTAGATACTACGCCCTCACCATCCAAGGGAGCTAAGAGTTCGATTATAACGCCATTTATATTCAGCTTAATGACATGCAGCTTCATATGTTCGACAACAGTATCGTGAACAACCTGAAACCCCATAACGTCTCTGTATAAACGCAGCCCATCTTCGATATTCCTGCACGCCAAACCAATATGATCAATATTTTTAAATATCATTTTTTATAAATGCCATAAATCTCTTTCA
>JACQRL010000107.1 GCA_016206485.1 Planctomycetota bacterium
ATCCAATACTTCATTAAGATGGTTAAGAGCATCTACAAACTTTTGAGACCGATTTGTCTTCACAGCTTTGAACAGCCTACCTATACGTTCGGATCTGTAGTGTGAGAGAGTTCTTAGCATTTCCTTTCCCTTGTGAGTAAGATACAGCCATTTTATTCTTCTGTCAGACTCATCAATTTGCTGCCTGATAAACCCGGCTTCAAGCATCTTAGAACACAACTCGCAAGCAGATGCTGCAGTTACATTCAACACTCTTGCAAGGTCACACTGTTTAAGTTTTTTCCCATATTTAAGCGCCATAAACACTCTCATCTGTGAAAATGTGACATTTGGATTGAACTTGGTTTTCGTCGGAATAGAAAAAAAGCGCGCCAAAAATCGCTCCAGCAGATAATCCACTTCAGAACTGTTCATATACTTAGGATACCTAATTATTAGGTAACCTAAATAATACGATCTAGATAATTAAAATCAACAATTTATACTGATGATGAGATGTTATTAAAGAGCACTACCCTGTTTCTTCCGGCTTGCTTTGCCTGAGCCAGCGCTTTATCAGCATTATCAATCAATGTTTTTTTGTCTATTGAACTGTCAGAGAAATCTGAAATACCAACGCTAACTGTTGATTTAATCTGAGATGTTTTATCTGAAATATTTTGAAAAATATATTCCTCTATAATCAATCTGATTTTTTCCGCTGTAACCTTGGCATTTGCTCCGGGCGTTTCAGGAGAGATGATCGCAAATTCATCCATCCCATACCTGCATAGCACATCGACATATCTGGTATTCGTTTTTATCAGATTGGCAGCTTCGACAAGCACAGCATCGCCTTGCAGATGGCCATATTTTTCATTAATTTCTCTGAAGTTATCAATATCAAATATTAATAATGACAAATATCTGCTATATCTGCTTGATCTCACAAGTTCAGATCCGATTCTTTTTTCGAAATAGCGCCGGTTAAATATCCCTGTAGTTGCGTCTACAACAGAAAGAAGGTTTATCTCTCTGGAAAGCTGCCAGATTTTGTCATCCTTAAGCCTGCGGACTGTTCCCAATGCTCCAAAAATCAGCGCGAAAATAAAAGGAGACAAGAGAAAAAAAAAGTGCGCAGGTCGATTAAGATATGCAGAGGTTATTGAGTTGAATGAAATACTGAGTTCTCTTGCATATACGTCAATCAGCAACAAACAAACTGGTACAGGAATTCCCGTCAAAAAACCAAGTATCAGATAAGAATTATTCTTATAACTGTATGTATATGGATCTTTAAATGCATTGATAAACTCTGTTGCTACAACTGCCAAATCTGAGCGATCACTAAACTCACTATTCTGTTCCATTAATATTCTAAACTTTAATCTAATTTAATCAGTTTGCAGAGGCGGTTGATTTAGAAGCGCATTCATTGCATGGGCATAATTTACGAAGGTTTTCAAACGTATAGATACCGCTTGTATGTCCATCGCTCCAGCTAATATGATAAGCATAGCGTCCCACAGGGTTTATGCTAAGAGCGTGTACGTCCAGTGAAACTGAAGAGGGATCAAGCAAAGGCTTCCCCGATTGCTCATCAACACACTGTGCGCAGGCACATCCTCTTCTTAATAGCTGACCTGTATAAATGCTCGCGTGACCATCTTTCCACTGTATTCGAATTTCATTATTTGAGATCCTTGAAATCTCTATTGGTTCCGGTTTGGTATCAAAAACTCCGCCGGCGTTCTGTATACTGATTTGCGCGGCAAGATTTTTCGCAGTATTTATAAACGAGGCGGCTGCCGGTGAGTCTGGAAAAGCTTCAACTATCGGTTTGCCAGAATCAGAAGTAGTGCAGATATCTGTCGATAAAGGAATTTCTCCGAGAAATGGTATATGGTTTTGCTCACAGTAACGTCTTGCTCCGCCGCTGCCAAAAATCTCTTCCCGCTTACCGCATCCGCTGCACACAAAACCGCTCATATTTTCAATAAATCCAAGCACAGGAGTTCTCAGCTTCTGAAACATTATGATTGCTTTCTCCGCAATTTTCATTGCAACATCCTGCGGGGTCGACACAATTGCTGTTCCTGTGAGCGGAATCATCTGACACAGACTCAGCTGAACATCCCCTGTCCCGGGAGGAAGATCTACAATAAGGTAATCAAGTTCACCCCATTCAACTGTAGAAAGAAACTGTTCGATAGCTTTATGAAGCATCGGACCTCTCCAGATAACAGCATCTCCTTTAGGAATGAAGAACCCCATCGACATAATTTTTATTCCATATGATTCCGGCGGGATCATTCTGTTATTGACATGCCGTGGCTGTGAATTCACCCCCATAATCGTGGGAATGCTCGGCCCATACACATCTGCATCCATCAAACCGACTTTCGCTCCGAGTTTGCTTAAAGCGATGGCAAGATTTGCGCTAACTGTTGATTTACCGACCCCGCCTTTTCCACTTGCGACCGGGACAATATTTTTTACGAGCGGGAGCATCTTCTCTTTTTGTTCAGCTTTAGAGGGGCGAACCTGCGCAGTCATCTTTATATTTGCACTTTTAATACCGGGAATCGAAAGAACAACCTTTTGAGCCTCCATTTTCATCTGTTCCTTTACGGGGCAGGCAGGAGTTGTGAGTTCTATCGTAAATGAAGCGATACCATCGCAATATTTGAGTTCTTTGACAAAACCAAGCGACACTATGTCTCTGCCCAAATCCGGATCTTTAACCTTCTTGAGGGCATCCAAAATCCTGTTCTCAATGACATTAGAATCTTCCATATAACTACCTCCGATTTTGGATTATATCTAGAAAATCCAACTTAAACAGACAAATTATCCGAAATATGATTATGGATACATTACTAATTTTATCTGTTATAATAGGGCTTACTTCAGCAACTCAGATCGACAGCAAAAATGAAAAACCACCATCAAAGGATAGCACAGCAACAAATCAATCTGCCGAATCAAAAGATGAAGTTGATTCCAAAAAGTGGACCCTTTTCTCACCCCTTATCCCTCATGCGAAAGAAGAGCTTCACCCTCTGTTAGTTCACTTTCCAATAGCATTTCTTGTTTTAGAGGCACTTCTTCTGCTCTCCTACTGTTTTTATCCCAATGAAGATCTTGTCAAGTTTTCGAAATGGCTTTTATGGATAGCTGTTATAAGTTTTATTCCGGTTATTTATTCCGGTATCAGGGATGTAGGAGTGGAGCTTCTGCATTCAAAAAATCCATTCACAGATGGGCTAAGAAACAGGTTGTCAAACTTTTTTAATACTACTACGATGTCAATTCATGTTCTCTACGCGGTTGCGTCTTTTCTTATTAGCATAACAAGACTAATTTGGATAAGTATCAGCAAAGAAAACAATATGAAAGGAATACAGAGACCATTGTTCGTTGCATCGACTTTACTCGGATTGTGGATACTGATTGCCGCCTCACAAGTTGGCGGAAGCATCTCACACGAATAAGTACAGCAGAATTGTTTTAATTTGATTGTTGTTAATCAACTGCTTTGATTATTTTCGCACCGCTTGCTATTCCATTTACAATTATACGAAACTGATAGCATGCGCTTGATTGTAAAGTGCTTGCAGTCAAGGAACTGGATCTAGTTTTATTAGGCACTATAATTAAAAGATCCTTTTTACCAAATTGTGCTGTATAATCAATGGTGATGCAGGGCAAATCAACAAAGGACCTTATAGATCAACACAGCAAGCATGCGATATCAGCCAGGTTATCTTCTGCAACAGAACACAGCTATCTGGGTGATTTTGTGCTTGGCGCAATTGATGGAACTATAACTACTTTTGCGGTTGTTTCAGGCGTAACAGGGGCTGATCTACAGAGCCAGATCGCGCTCGTTCTTGGGCTGGCAAATCTTGCTGCAGACGGCTTCAGCATGGCAGTTGGAAATTATTTGAGAGTCAAATCTGACCGCCAGATAATAGAGCGAGCGAGAAAGATTGAAGAGCAGCATATCGAGCTCGTTCCTGAAGGGGAAAAGGAAGAAGTGAGGCAAATATTTAAGCGAAAAGGGTTGGATGGCCAGATCCTTGAAGAAGTTGTTAAAACTATTACAAATAATAAAAAGCAGTGGGTAGATACCATGCTTACTGAAGAACTCGGACTCCGTGTTGAAAGTCCTGACCCAATGAGAGCAGCGTTTACCACTTTCATTTCATTTTGTATAATAGGGTTTGTTCCGCTTATTCCGTTTGTTGTGATGTCACCGGCAAATCATGATCAGTTGTTTCTTGTAAGTTCTCTATTGACAGGAGTAGCTTTTTTTACAATTGGATTTTTCAAAGGAAAAATTTTACAGAGGTCAGCTATTCTCTCAGCATTTGAAACTTTCTTTGTTGGTGGAGCGGCATCAATAATCGCGTACTCAATCGGGTTATTCGCAAAAGGATTGTTATAACCTTCCAATTGCGGATTTTAAACTGAGAACCGGAAACAGGAGATATTAATTCTTGACCTGGATTCCCAATGCGGACTTGACAACCCTGGATACGTAATCAACAGAAAGCTTGTTTTTGGAGATGTAGTCTTCTGCTCCGCTCTTGATTGCCCTTACCGCTGTCTCCTCATCTCCAAAGCCTGTTGCTATAACTACCGGTGTCACAATATTCTGGTCTTTTACTGCCTGAAGAAGGCCGAAACCGCTGGCATTTGACAGGATGTAATCAAAGATGAAAAGATCAAACCTTCTGGTGCGTATCATACTCAGCGCATCCTGAACGGAATGAGCGGATGAAATATTGACTCTTGACTCTGTCAATCCGCGCTTTACAAGGTCGGAAAGTATATAAAGGTCTTCTTTGTCATCATCAACAATGAGTATATTAATCTCTCTTAGCTGTGTTTTTAGCGGAAGCATTGATATTTTTTACAAATAAAAAACAAGAAATCAACCATATTAAACAGGATGACACGAAGCTTATAAGCTGTAGCTGTTCATCTAAAAGACTTATTTTTTTCACCTATACACCTGATGCTGTTGAATAAACAAACTTTTATTTATTGGAACTCATCAGACCGAGCCAATTCTAAATTTTTAATTAATTCATGGCGTCTCTAGCTCAATAGCCAAGATTCATATTACAACTTGTTTCATATTTTTTTTTCTTTCATTCTCAATTCTTAATTCTAAATTCTTAATTGATTTGCTGGGCCCTTAGCTCAATGGTCAGAGCAGCGGACTCATAATCCGCTGGTTCCCGGTTCAAGTCCGGGAGGGCCCATCTTCAATGTGCACTGTATAGTGCTGCATTGACATTCCATTTAACCACAACACACACTGTTTTTGGAGCTGAGTGAGGCGATCTAAAAATCTGCGCTTTTCCAGCCCGGAAAGGATTTGTTGCCGGGACTTTGCAAACTTCAGGCATGATTGGCAGGTGCGGACTACTTCAATAAATCCTTAAAATGCTCTTTTACCTTGGGAAGATCATTTTTTGCAATTATCCATATTCTCTCCATGGTAATTCCAAAATAAACGTGCGCTAGCATGTCTCGGAGCCCTGCCATTTTCTTCCATGGAATTTCAGGTTTTTTATTCCTGGTTTCATCAGGTATGCTCTTTACTGCTTCGCCAATTATTTCAAGTCTTCTAATTACTGCATCTTGAATCTGTATATTTTTGACAAACTCTTCTCGCGAAATTGAGCAGTAAGATTCTATTCTCTCTATTGAATCAACAATATCTTGTATGAATGCTTTTACGCTTCTTGTCACAATATGGGGACCTGATCATTTAAAATACTTTCTTTCAGGGCAGGCTTTATCGCATCAAATTCCACTATATCGACTTTTGATTTGAGCGCATCTTCAAGTTCATGTTTCATACCAATTATATCTAAAAGACTGATGCTATCGTTATCTATTGCTACTGCAATATCAATATCACTTTTACTTGTGGTTTCATCTCGCGCGACCGATCCAAATATGCTTGCTTTAATAACATCGTATTTTGTTAGAATAGGCAATATCTTTGATTTCATCTCAGCTATATTCATGTCTGTATTATACATCCTACCGGTTTTTGTTGCCAATTTGTTGCTAGTCATGATGCGAAAAGCGCCACGTTGCGCATATTAAACCTCGGAAAGGACGGATTTTGAAGGATCTAAATGACTCATAATCCGCTGGTTCCCGGTTCAAGTCCGGGAGGGCCCAAACTCAATTAATACTGAACACTGAACAATGTACATTGTATGGATAAATTCAAAGAAGCCCTCAAAGAAAAAACACGTGCATTTGCTATAGAAACAATGAAACTTATTAAATCAATAGTTCGCACCATGGAAAAAAAAGGTTATAGGTGATCAGCTTGTAAGATCAGCTACTTCTGTAGGTTCAAATTATCAGCAGGGTGCACAGCTAAATCCAGATCAGATTTCATTGCTAAAATGGGCTTTTTTGTGGAGGAATCAGATGAGTGTATGCACTGGATTAATCTTCTCATCAATAACAAGGCAGCTGATAAAAAGACAGCTGTCAAATTGAAAGAAAAAGCCGGAGAGATTCTAAAAATATGTTTAACCGCGGTCAAAACCGCAAGATCAAATTAATCTCGATAGTTTTAATCAAATATTGCGTGCTTTCTGAGAGACTTGATTATAAGCTATTCATTAAATTTTACAAAAGGAGCGAAGATGAAATACTGCAAGAATCTTCTGATTGGCCTGATATTGACTATCACAACCATATTGAATTCAGGGCTTATCATTCAGGAAAACACAGAAAAAAATAAAGAACGGCAGACTAAGATTGAAAATGCGCTGAACGATCTAAAGAAAGATAATGCATTTGCAAAAATGGACGGGATAAAGGCATTAGTTCGTCTTGGCGCGAAAGAGCATGCAAAAGAAATTGCCGCACTGCTGGCAGATGCAAGTCCTCACATTAAGGAAGATGTGATAAATGCGCTATCTTCTCTTGGGGCAAAAGAATACTCGAAAGATATTGCAGTTTTTATTAAAGATAAAGATATTAAACTTGCATTGGCATCAATTAAAGCGCTTTCCAGCCTTCAGGCAAAAGAATATGCAAAAGATATTGCTGAATTATTGAAGAATGAAAAACTGAGGGAAGATTCTATGCGAGCTCTGGCCAAGCTCGGTGCAAAGGAATACGCCAAAGAAATATCAGATTTTTTGAAGGACAAAAGCTCTTTCTGTCAACGGGCAGCTGCCGAGTCTCTTGCAAGATTAGGATCGAAGGAGTACATTAACAATATAGCAGAATTAATTAAAAGTAATGATAAGATTACATCTGCAGGTGCCGCGCGCTCATTGGCTCTGTTAGGCGCCAAAGACTACATCAAAGAAATAGCTGGATTATTAAAACTTGATTCCGACGTTGCAAAAAACTATGTAGTGCAGGCGCTGGGACTTTTGAATGCGAGTGAATACAAAAAGGAAGTAGCAGAGCTTTTGAAATATGAGGAGTTCTTGAAAGGTGGAAATGTAAGGGCCTCCGCCGTGTGGGCACTGGGAAGATTCGATGCAAAAGAATATGCAAAACAAATAAAAAATCTGCGTTATGATAGCGCCTCCTGCTGGAAATATATTCCTGCTGATAATGACTGGGATATCGGCACAGTTGAAGAAGTAGTCATACAAGTTTTGAAGGATTGGAATATTGATCCGGACGCTTTAGACTAAGAATAAATATTTAAGTAGCTGATATGGTCTCTAAAGTTCTTAAAGACTGGGAGCCTGATGAAACATAATGAGTTCTAATAACTGCTTACGCCTCTGTTAAAACGGCAAGATTAAATCAATCCAGATAGTTTTGTCCGGCCATAAACAACATCATTCCAGTTACTTCAAGACAATATATAATTG
>JACQRL010000135.1 GCA_016206485.1 Planctomycetota bacterium
ATTGTCAATAAGGCCATCTATAAGAAAATTTCCATTCAGATCAGAGTATGTTTGTATTGTACCCGTATTCTCATTGTGGGCCTGTACAAGGACACCGGCTATCGGCTCTCCATTTTTATCTACGCATTTTCCGTTGTATTTAATTATTCCTTTTGATTTGCCACGGAGGGTTACTACAAAAACTGCTGTTATATCGGTGATATTTTTTAACTGGTGGGTGGAATAATTACTGTGAAAGAAGTAGATGGAGTCTATTGGTTTGTTATCGATTAAAAATGTGAATTCCCCGTTTTGATCGGTTGTGGAGGTTGCTTCAGTGATTCCGATCTGGTTTGCCCTCAAGAAAACTCCGCTTACAGTATTCCCATTGATGTCAACGCATCTGCCGCTGAATTTGAAAGTAAGCGGAGTTAAAACAAATGTTATATGTCTGGTTTCACCTGTCTGCAGTGACTCAATTTCTTTTGTTTCGTTTTTGTATCCATTGAGCAGGCAGGCCAGTTTTAATTTCGTATTTACAGGCACATTGAAAGACACTTTCCCGCCCAGCGCGTGGAATTCTCCAGTCGACGGTGCTTGTTTAAATTTAAGTTCATCCGCTATGAGCAGAATTCGCGGAGGAGATTGCCCCGACACAGGCGATATTTCAACATCCAGAACTGCTGTTTGCGCGCATTTGAAGTGGATGGTTATATTTTCTTCGCTATTTTCGATTGAGTACTGTCTTGTTTCGCAGTAGCAAGCATCGAGATAGAACTTTAACATCTGTTCCATGCTTAGAATGGAATCGGAGACTTGAAATGGAGTTGTTATTCCTACTTCCAATTTATCATGTGCGTCTATTTTTGAGGTGTAATTGAGTTCCATACTGAATTCTCCGCTACTGTTTGTCTTTACGTATTTATATGATAATGGTACTACGGCCGACGAATTTGCCTGATTTTGTTTTTCATCAGATGTGACATGTGCGGCAACAAAAATATTCTCCACAGGTTTGTCGTTTTGATCCTTCAAATCGCCGTTTATTTTGATAGTGCGTTCAATTGTTGTGTCAACGTACTTTTTTGGTGTATCTTTGTCTTTATTGCTATTTTCTTGTGTAGTAGCGTGTTCTTGTCCTTTATTTTGTTGCTCAGTATCGGTCTGTTTGTTGGCGGCAGATGAGTTCGCGCCCTTGCTGCTGGTCCCATTTTTCTCATTTACTGTTCGGTTTTGTATTAATAAAAGCAGGAGAATAACGAAAACAACCAAGCCCAAAATAAACAGCGAACTTTTATTCATTAAAAGTGATATAAATTATACGACTTCATTTGAAAAAATGGTAGATATAAAGGTTTTCTCTGGGTTTTATGTGATATGTCCCACATTTGGTGATTTTCCTGGTCGATTATTAGGATATGACACGACTGGAGAGAGTGTTGGTAATTCTAATTATTGCTTACAACGTACCTTCATTAGCGTGCCTTGGTTTTGGTGGTAATGGAGGTGATTCAGGCAATTTTGCGCCGGGCGCGCCAAACAGTCTTAAACTCTCGGTACTGTCTTTATCAGAAGTTCTATTGACGTGGAAAGATAATTCAAATGAGGAAACATCGTTCGTAATAGAAAGAAAAGCAGGAGCAGAAAGTGTTTATGAATTACTGGCTACTGTAGGAAGCAATGTGATTTCATATAAAGATAGCACATTAGAATCGAATATAGAGTATTTTTACAGGATTTACGCGAAGGTATTTATTTTCAGTTCAGCTTATTCAAATGAAGTCAGTGTGAAAACTAGTAATGTTATTAAAATCCCCATTGCTCCCAAGATACCTTCTAATCTTACGGCTATATCTCTTTCTACCAGCTCGATACAGCTTACATGGAAAGATAACTCTTCTGATGAGACCGGGTTTTTTGTTGAGATGAGGAAGGATGGGACGACCGTTTTTGAGACAGTGACCACAACAGGATTTAATATTACTGCGTACACTGTTACTCAGCTTCTCCCATTCATAAAATACTTTTTTAGGGTAAGGGCTTTGGGAGAGCTTGCATCAGCTCCAACGGGTGAGGTGAGTGCTACAACAAAAAAACCTGTTCCATCTGTCCCGTCTTCTCTTACTGCTCAGGTGATGTCGGGTCATCAGATCCAACTAAGTTGGAACGATGTGGCATATGAAAATAATTATGCTGTAGAGAGGCAAAGCGGTGCTGCATGGATTACTGTCGGTTCTACAAATGCTGATCTTACAAGTTTTACAGATACAAATCTTGAGCCATCTACATCTTACACATATCGTGTTAAAGCTGTTAATGAGGAAGGAGAATCCGGTTATTCTGATACAGCAAGCGCTACGACTCAGAAGTGGGCAGTATATGAAATAACAGACTCATTAAATGGTAAATATCCGTCAATTGGTAAATACAACTCCACTATGAATATAGGATATACTGGAAGTGTGAAGGTTGCGGAATATGGTAATGCAAGTTTTGCTCTAGAAACTGTTTCCTCTTTTGAATCTGTTACGCATGTTCGACTTCTTGTTGATTCTTCAGGGACCTTGCATGTTTTTTATATAAATCAGTCATCACAGCTCCGGCATAGCAGAAAAAATGGGGGTGTGTGGGAGATTGAAACTATAGCTGCCAGTACGACAGATCTTGCTGTGGCTAACAATGGATCAAATATAGCTATGATGAGTAAAACGAGTGGTGTTTTCGTTTACTGGACAGGAAATTTCGGGTCTTGGAATAGTTTTAGTATCGGACTTACGGGAGATTATCCGTCAATTGCTGTCAACAGTGGTGTTGTTCATTTTGTTTATTATTTGTCATCGACGCAGGATTTAAGATATGCAAATTCAGCAAATTCATGGACTACGAGTATTATCGATAGCGGTAACGTAGGATTAGATCCGTCGATCAAGGCAGACTCCACGGGAATCTTGTATGTTTCGTATTACGATTCGACTAATGGAGATCTAAAGCTTGGGACTAACAGTGGGGCAGGATGGACGGTATCAACTGTTGAAAGTACT
Source organism: Planctomycetota bacterium (assembly GCA_016206485.1). GTDB lineage: Bacteria > Planctomycetota > MHYJ01 > JACQRL01 > SBBU01 > JACQRL01. The sequence goes on from JACQRL010000135.1 coordinate 3,021, forward strand.
GGCAATACAGGACGGTTTTCATCTCTAGCTATAGACCAGAATAATAAACTTCACGTTACGTATTTTGATATAGGGGGAAATTTGAGATATGGAACTAATGCCAGCGGCGGCTGGGTTCTCGAAACCATAGAAAATGTTGGGTCGATTTCCTTTACAGTATTGAGTGGACAGGGTACTTCTTTATTTGTTGATACCGGCGTGAAGGTTCATGCGGCGTATACACATATTGGAAATAATAAAATAAGATATGTGCGTAATTAGTCTACATAACAGTCTTACTAGTCTAATGAGTCTTTACAGTCAAAACAGTCTTAACAGTTTGGTGTTA
>JACQRL010000136.1 GCA_016206485.1 Planctomycetota bacterium
AGTAAAACATTGATTGCATTGATTAATGGATTAGGCCTGACTCTCGTATCTGTGTCATCAAACTCCTTAATCTGAGAAATCTGTGGAGGAAATCGCGAAACGTCGCTTATACGCCACGGAGTATCAGATGAACAGTTGATTGTTTTCCGCTATAAAAGTGCATAGTATATGTATAATGGAAACATCTCCACAGGGCAATTTAACCAGTGAATCAAAACTCTACAAGAACCAGCAAGCGTCTAATGTGTTTGGTAAGCCCATACTGTTTTATTTACAAGCAGTCATTTTGAGATACTATACCTTCTGTTTGGAAACACTTTTAACACAGATTATTTTCATAAAAAACTCAGGGGAGCAATTCGCTGTAGATCTAAGCAGGTCAGGTAAATATATAATCGGGAGATCTCCGGAATCTGACATTTCAATCAATGATCATCTGGTCAGCAGAGAACATTGCCTTTTGGAGGTAAGCGACGATGGAGTATTCCTTAAAGACCTCAAATCCAGCAACGGAGTCTTTATAAACTCAAAAAAAGTCACAAAACATCATCTTTTATGGGGAGATAAGGTAAACATCGGCAATACAGAATTGACTTTCTATGCCCTTGAATCTCAGGTAAAAAAACCTCCTGAGATAAGCGAAGGGTCGACTTTTGTGGTAAATCCGGCGGAAATCAATATATCTGCCATACTATTATCGCAGTTTTCAAGTGAATATTTGAGAATTCTTAACTACATTTTTGTACTTTCGCAAAACCAACCAAAAGACATTTTAAACAGCTTTTTTGATGTTTTCAAAAGCACTTTCAGTCAGTTCAGATGCAAACTATTTTCTGAATCATTCAGCGAAATTCTGTCATCTGTGAGATTTGAACACACCGATGAAATATTTAAGGAGCTATCAGAGAAAAAACCATATGTTCTGATAAACAACACAGGTTATTTTTGTTACTGCGGAACTATTTTTTATGGAGAACAACCTGCAGCTTACCTTTATGCAGATACAAAGGATTCTAACCTGAAACTTTCTCAGCTTGATCTAAACCTCTTATCACTCATATGTTCGCTCATCGGCAATATAATCAGAGAAAAAACTGAAAAGAAAGATTTAATCAGAGAAATATCACAGACCCATATAATAATTGGCGACAGCAATTTCACAAAAAAACTTAAAGATCAAATATCTAAACTCAAAGATCTCGACACAAATGTTCTAATCACTGGAGAAACAGGTACTGGAAAAGAAGTAGTAGCCCGCAACATACATTGTCAGGGAAAGAGAGCGCCTAAGCCTTTCATTGCCATCAACTGCTCCGCAATACCAAAAGATCTTTTCGAAAGCGAATTTTTTGGCCACATGAAAGGTTCATTTACCGGAGCTTCAACAGACAACAGCGGTTATCTGGAGTCTTCAGGATCAGGAACTTTATTTTTAGACGAAATATCTGAAATGCCTTTAGATCTTCAGGCAAAACTTCTTAGAGTCCTTGAAACAAGAACCTTCAGAAGAATCGGAGACACTCGCGACAGACCATTCAGAGGAAGATTAATCTGCGCTACAAACAAAAATCTGGAGAAACAAGTGGAAAACAGCAAATTCAGAAAAGACCTCCACTACAGAATCCGGGTAGTTGAGATCGTACTTCTTTCTCTAAAACAACACCCGGAGGATATTGAACCACTAATTAGTTACTATCTTGATCACTTTTCAATAAAAATGTCAAAAACAGGCATTAAACTTGAAAAGGATGCCCTGGTAAAACTTAAAAACTACAGCTGGCCCGGCAACATACGCGAGCTAAAAAATATCATTGAATCAGCTATAATTCGATCCTCAGGTAGCTCAATTAATACAGACAGCATTCAATTTTTACACCTTGAATCTGGTGGAGATCTCAGTCTTGACAGTATCATCAAAGTACACATTGAAAAAATCCTGCAGATGACAGGAGGAAACAAGAAAGAAGCCGCCAAAATCCTAGGAATAAGCAGGGCTAACCTATATGAAAAACTTTCTTAGAAAGAATTTAAGAAATCTCTCAGAAACACGGAATATCCACGAAACCACAGAGGAATACAATAGAAGCGGAAATTTCTTTTCAAAACTTGTATAATAAACTTATGTGGGGTTCCGTAATTTATTTGAGAAACTGCAGTGACAAGCAAGAGTTTTATACGGAAGGTCACTTATGAAGATCGGATTCGTCGGTCTGGGCAATGTAGGAACTGCGCTTGCCAATATGATAGCACACAATGGTTATGAAGTCCTGGGGTGGGAGTATGACAAAAACGTAGTTAAAGAAATTAACAGCCGACATACTAATGAGAAATTCCTCAAAGGATTCACGCTTCACTCGAAATTAATTGCGACACAAGACCTAGAGAACGTATTCACAAGTTATGACATTATTTTTATAGGAGTTCATACAAGATTTATAAGCAAGCTGCTTACCCCATTTCAAGGCAAGGAGACCAGGCCAGATCTTATAATCACAACATTATCAAAAGGTATTGATCCGGAAACAGGTCTCACATCTTCTGAAACGATCAGCTCTCTCTTTCCGGATAAAAGAAGAGCGGTCATTTCAGGACCTTCAATCGCAAATGAGGTTGCAAAACAAATGCCCACAGTCTTAATAGCTGCCGGTACGGATAAAACCAGCCTGACCGCAATATCCAAAGTTTTGCAAAATGAATATTTTAAGGTTTATTTATCTGATGATATGATCGGGACTGAGTTCGGGGGAATACTCAAGAATGTTTACGCAATGGGAAGCGGGATCATTGACGGATTCAATCTGTCAAGCGCTAATCTCAAAGCCATTTACCTCGCCCAATCCTTCAAGGAAATGATCATTCTTTCCTCAGCCTTTGGAGCAAAGAGAGAATCAACATTTTTGATGTCAGGATTAGGAGACCTGCTCGCAACCTCTCTGAGCACTCACAGCCACAACAGGACAATGGGAGAGCTGCTGGCCAGCGGAGCAAACATCAGGGAAATCGAATCAAAAATGAAGGCTTTACCTGAAGGCTACTCCAACCTGAAAATAGTCATAGATAAGGCATCTAAACTTAACACCACTATACCTGTTGCAGAAACACTACTCGCAGTAATTGAAAAAAGAGCTGATATAAACCAGTTTATTTCAACATTATTACAGCTTCCATGAACAAAGATAAAGTTGTTATCTCAATCGATGCCGGAACAACAGGAATCAGAACAATGGCATTCAGAAAAAATGGGACAGTTTCAGCGAAGTCATACTCGGAGTTCTCGCAAATATACCCGCAACCGGGATGGGTTGAACACAACCCAATTGAAATCTGGAATGTAGCAAAAAAAACAATTCAAGACGTGATAGAACAAGTAGGGATTGAAAACATCGTTTCAATTGGTATCACGAATCAGAGAGAGACAACCGTGGTCTGGAATAAAGACACAGGAAAATCTCTGTACAATGCAATTGTATGGCAATGTCGAAGAACAACTCCACTATGCAACAAGCTATCCGAATACCAAGATATTGTAAAAGAAAAAACTGGGCTTGTACTTGATCCGTATTTTTCCGCAACAAAAATAAAATGGCTTATCGATAATGTTGATGCCGTAAAACGGCATTTAAAAAAAGGAAACTTACTTTTTGGAACAGTCGACAGCTGGGTCATATGGAATCTGACTGGTGGCAAGATTCATGCTACTGAACCTAGTAATGCATCCAGAACACTTTGTTATAACATTCGTGATCTAAAGTATGATACAGAATTACTAAAAATATTTGGCCTGAAACTCGAAATATTTCCGGACGTAAAAGATAGCAACAGCTGCTTTGGTTACACAAACAACAAAATTACAGGAAAGGATATACCCATAATCGGTGTTCTGGGAGATCAGCAGGCATCGTTATTTGCACATGGAGGATGGGAAGACGGTGTAGTCAAGAATACTTATGGCACCGGATTGTTTATAATGCACTCTACTGGGGACAAAATTGCCAAGACTAAAAATCTTGTGAGCACTGTAGCGTGGAAGGTTGATCGCAAAGCTACTTACGCAGTGGAAGGAGCAGTTTTTGTAGCAGGGACATGCATTCAATGGCTCAGAGATAATCTGAAGATAATTTCTTCTGCAAAAGAAACTGAAAGCATGGCAAAGTCTATCAGCTTCAATGAAGGAGTATATTTCGTCCCTGCGCTGGCAGGCTTAGGAACACCTTACTGGGATCCTACAGCAAGAGGAATGATAATAGGAATAACAAGACAAACTACTCCTTCACATATTGCAAGGGCTGCGCTCGAATCAATGGCATATCAGACCAAAGATGTCATAGAAGAAATAAAGAAATCAGTTCACGGTTCACAGTTTAAAGTTCTGCGTGTCGATGGCGGGGCAACAAAAAATAACTTTCTCATGCAGTTTCAGGCAGATATTCTGGGAATGAAGATCGAAAGGGCTGCTCTAACAGAGGCCACAGCGCTGGGAGCCGCCGCAATATCAGGGATCTCGAGCGGATTCTGGAACAGAAAGGAATTTCTTAAAATTAGGAAACCGGACAACAAATTCGAACCAGCAATGAGCAAAACAGAAAGTAATAAATACTATCTCAAATGGAAAGATGCCGTGCAAAGATCGCTGGAGTGGAGCACATTATAAACCCGCATCCTTCGACAATACCTACAAAATAGAAGTTCAAACTTTTTTAAACTAAGCTTTCAAAAACTTGCTCCTTGTGACATGAAAGCAATTCCTCTACTATTGCTATCCATACTCATACGGCAAAATGCTTTTGCCATGCAGTGGTCAGATAACTCAGAAATAAACAGCAGGATTTCGCGATCAAATAATACAGAAAACATGAATCCTCTGATAATAAGCAATGATAATTCTCATTTTATCATAATCTGGATAGAAAAAAATGACCAACAATACAAAATCATGGCCCAGTATGTTGACTCAACCGGCAGTAAAAAATGGCTGGAAGGAGGGATCACTCTGGCTGCAATGAACAGCAGCCGTTCACTCCCAATATTCGATGCGGTGATGCTTGATAACAAAACATTTGTTATCACATGGAAACAGAATGATGCGATTTTCGCTCAGATGTTTAGAGATGGAACTGCAGTTTGGGTAGGCAATAAAGTAATAAATTCATCCGGGAAATCAAAAATGGATATTACTATATCAAAATTGAAAGTGGATCCGACGGCAGAAACAGCAGACGAGTTTGTCATATCATGGCTTGATGATATCAGCCCCGCTGCAACAAGTGATTTTATGATCGGAAGAAACATTAAAGCACAAAAGATAGATGAATCAGGATCGACTTTGTGGAGAGAAGAAGGTGTCGCTGTATACAACTTACTTCCAATAATAAAATGGAAATATCTGCCATCATATTCACTTTCACACGACAGCAAAGGAGCAGTCTACTATGCGTTTCAAATCGTAATAAATGACTGGTGGGCAGTTGTGCAAAAGCTGGATAATTCAGGGAACGTACTAACAGAGGCGACTCCTGTAGGAGTAAATCCAAAATCACCAACATTGCCTCAATTGTTACTTACAGATAATAAAGAGAGCACAGACGTGTTTGTAAGCTGGATATCAGACATGAATTCAGGAACATCCGGTCTTGATATCTATGCCCAGCTTATTCATTTCAAACATGAAAACACCCAGCCGGAACTGAAATGGGGACAGATTGGGATCCCGGTATGTACAAACCGTTTTAACCAGCTCACACACAAGATCGCAGAAGTTGATGGGAATTTTTACATATTCTGGTGGGATGACAGGCCAACACCAAACAGCTCACCTGATAATCTCCATGTATATGGAAACAAAATCAATAAAAATGGAGATCTCTTGTGGGGCACAGAGGGGACAAAATTTGGAACAAGCATCGGTCCTGAAATCCTTGAAAATTTCTATGAGCACATTAGATGCGTTCCAGATAAAATTGGGAATCTTATCATATCATGGACCTCACAAAACGATCTCGTCACTAAAAAAATTGACAAAGATGGAAACTTACATTGGGGAACAGGTTTAGATCCATTAATTATTTCAAATGCTTCTGCAAGACAACAACAACATCAGATTATTCAATACTCCGGCGAGGGAATAATATCCGTATGGCAGGATACAAGGAATAGTATGACAAGTATTTACATGCAGAATATAAATACTGACGGATTGCCGGGAAACAGATGCAATCCACCGGAAAGCCTGACTTATCGTGTTATTGAAATACATGCGACAACCTCAAAAAACATCGAACTACACTGGAAAGATAAATCAAAAATAGAAGATGGATTTATCGTTGAAAGATGGATCGGAAACGAACAACATAAACAGCAGATACTTCTCAATCCAAACTCAACATCATACCTGGCGCAAAACATTGCCCCTGATACAAAATACTCATTCAGAGTAAGCACATTCAAAAACAACTCAGTTCCTGCGCAATCAGGTATTCTAACTTTCATAATCCCATCAGATTTTTCAGCTGGGAATCCTTTAATCCAACCAAATAACCACAAGAACAACCCTAAGAATTTGAGCAACCCTTCTGGTGAATTCTCTGACCATCATACCGGTAAAACCAGACAACTGATAAATCGATGCCACAATTCGATAAATTTGTCAGCATCAACTCCAAAATCACATGAGGCAGATAAACAACTTACAGCAGTTTCAATAATACTTTTCACATTATTCCTCCATATTTTGATAGTCAGACTTTCTTTGTACAGTCGTCTTATTAATTAAATCTGTACGAATATACCAAGTATTTAAATTCACGCCATCTGCCCGCGGTCTGAGGCGTCAATTCTAACTTAATAGTCAGTGATGTTCGACCCTGAGTATACTGCAATGGGATTACATATTCTTCATCGTGCCAACGGTTGTGCAAATAACGATTCGATGTAGGATCATACCAATTCTCATTCATCGGAACATCATTTACAAAAACTCTTGCCTCACGTGGGCCTGTTTCGCGATCTTTTCTGCACCGAATCACAATCCCCTGATTTTGCGCCGGTATGTTTACAGTAAACTGCACATAATTATCAATATTATATCCATTATCCGCTACAAACTGTCCAAAAAAATCTGGACCAAACTGACCAACATATCTGCTGCTGAGAGCAATAGGTTGTGATAAGGTACCTTTAGCGTATGAATGCAATATTTCAGACTGAGTGTCACCAACATCTATTGTGTCAACAAGAGCCAGAGACTCATTTGGTTTTTTATAAAAGAACGCCACAGAACGATAATTAGCATTATGTTCACCATATCCTCCATGCTCCTGTGTAAACTTTAAAGACTTATAAAATGGAATGTCATCCGATAGATAGAGCCTGTACATCGACCTAAATAAAGCAAGAGTCGGCTGCTGCCTGACAACCTCTCCAGAAAAACCATGTGTCGCCAATGTTGTCCGTTGTGCAAGACCATACCAGCCAAGATTAAAAGTATCTTCTCCACCAATCCCATGAAACTGCGGAGACTTAGAATCATCAACATAGACCCTTTCATCACCCTCGAAATATTCAAATGACCAGAAAGGAATCCCCATGTTAAGTTCATGTTCCTGCACCATCCCCACGAATTTTCCTGTTCCCGACGTTTGAAGCACGACATGATCAACAAAGAGAGCTGTCGGCAACGATTCATTATATATAGCATTGAAATATCCGTATGGTAATGGATATATACCGTCTGTCTTGCTTATGTCTACAACCAATGTCGTATCCTGATTGCTGTTGTTTACTAATTTAATAATTGCGTTCTTATTATATGGCATCGGCCACCAGCATTCTCCGCTTGTCAGATTTAAACCATCAAGTTTGAATAAGACAGACCTGATCGGATAGACTGCATCAAATGACCCAAAGAGAGCTCCGAGGGGACAATCAACAGATGGAGTTGCTGATCGATCCCAAAATATTTTCACCCTGAGATGTTTCCAAAAAGAAGGATCTGTGACCATAGCCCTGAATCCCGTAATCATTGCCGGACCATTCAAGTTCGCAATTGTGATCTCGCTGTTTGCTGATATATTAAAATCGAGCGGACCCTGCCAATTTTGAGACAGGTTATGTGGATATGTTCCTGCATTCCTGAATGCAGAAATCCACTGAGATGTGAAATCAGGTTTTAATCCATTTATAAACGAAAACTCATAAAAATATGGAGGCTCCCGATATTCTGGTGTATTGTATGCGGTTATTTTACATCTCGTATTAAAACTAATCGGCATATAGGAATAAAATCCTCCGGATGCGTATCCACCCAATGGATTTATAGTCGAAACAAACAGATCACCCGCCCTGCCATCAAACATCGGAACAGGGTTATTATCTATATATATTCTGATCGGTTGATTTAGCACATTTGGTGGCTGAGTCCGAGGGGAGGGTAAATGAGCAGGAGAGTTAAAAAGCATATGAGTAATTTGCCCTCTTCCTTTCTGATCAAACAGAACCCACTCATTGTTTTCTCTATAAAGAAATGTCTCCAGTCCGCTGAAACCATCATCATTTAAACCTTTTGGATCGTAACTTGATGTCATTCCAGCACGGTAACCAGTCGGAAGCGAAGGAAGAAACTCAATAGAAGTAGAAATACTAATCGGATTTCCTACTCCTAAAACAGGAAAAACTCTTGAATCTATCTGAGAACCCTGACACACCAGAAGCAAAACAATAATCCCTGGGTAATAAAAACTCTTATAAACTGAATGCACGTACAAATAAGCAATCTTTTAACAAGACCTTTTAATTTTAATCAATACAAATAAAAGATTTTCTGGTCACAAGTCGAAACACTCAATCTACAATTCGCAATCTAAAATCCACCATTGAAGAGATCTCCCCGTCCTTACTATTCCCTATAAAGAACGGGGTGATCTGAACTCAAAAGCTTAACTTACCTATTTTCAACCTTCAAAGAAACTTCTTTCATCTGCAGATCAACGGTCCTTCCTTTGACATCAACAAGAGAAGATTTTGCTTGTAGTGTTTCATTAGTGACCAAAACCTCTTTTCCTGAGATCTTATAATTCAAAGAGTTTATACTGTTGCCTTCATAATGAGAAACCGTTCCGTTATTTCTCATCTTCATCAGAAGCATTTCGCCACCTGTCTTAGAATATACATAACCTCCAACCACAAAACCTCCCTGCTCTAGACTAATAAGAGAATTAACCCTGCTCAGATAAAAGAGATCGTAATTTTTGTAAAACATTGTATTCCCGGAGGAATCCAGCCTGCCTACAAAAGGAAGAATTGATCTCACGCAGCTGTTCCCTGCAAATAAAATATCCCCACTAACAGAGTCACTGCTTGCGGTAGCATTACTTACTTTAGAGCTCAGGACTATTCTTCCATTCTGAGGCCTTCCCAACCCATCGATTTTCAAGACTAAAACCCCATTAAGTGTTGAATTCTTAAATCTTGAATTTCCAGACAAAATAAATCCGCCTTCTTGCGTTCCGCTGAAAACAGAGATCGAAGTATCTCTATATCTCGAGTTGCTCAATTCATATTTTTTCTGAGACAAAATCTGTCCGTCTGTGGTTATCTTAAGAACTTTCGAAACGCCTCGCCCGTAGGGGACTGCAGAGTTTATCCCAATGGTCAGCCTTCCCATCTCTGATTTTGAAATGCCGATAGGCATATCATTTAAAACACTTCCGTATGTTTTTGAGGACAATATTTGTCCATCCTTCGACAATTTAATGATCAGCAGATCCAAATCACCGCTCCCAAAAGATGTTGTATATCCAAGCACTATGAAACCACCATCATCTGATTCAATTATAGATTTACAAAGGTCATACCCTTTTCCACCACATACCACATTCCATTCAGGATCACCGTTTTCACCAATCTTTACTAAAAGCAAATCATAATTATCACCAAATGAATTGCTTATACCTCCAAGTAAATATCCACCCTTTGATGACCTGCAAATTGCCTGGGCTGAATCAAAATTCTTTCCTCCAAATGTTTTTGCCCAGACCAAATCTCCCTTTGTATTTACCTTAAAACCCAACATTTCATATCCACACGACCCAAAAGAGCTCGTCATACCGGAAACTACATATCCACCATCATTTGCCTGGACAACACCGCTAAGAGTGTCAATACTACGACCACCATACATTTTAACAAATGAATCCACTTCCAGAGGTGCCAGCAATTTTCTCAGAGACTCTGCCATATCGATTACATTGTTTATGTATTGCCTCCCATCAAACGATTTATAAGAATGCTTTTTTGAACTGGCAATCAGCAGTTCCTTAACCTTCTGACAAGTTAGCTGAGGGTTTGATTCTAACATAAGAGACACAAGACCAGCAACTATAGGAGATGAGAATGATGTTCCTCCATACCATCTTGTAAGCCTTGGTCCAAAAAATGGATAAACCGTATAATCGGCAGGATAAGAATTACTATTAAATATTTTATTTAACGTAGGACCAGGAACAAAAACATCGACTCCGTTTCCTGCAACAGAGTAATATCCCGGAGCATCCATATAAGCATATGCTCCAACATTAATAAAATTATCCGGAGTTTTTACATCAAAAAACAGCATGTCTTTATATCCATTACTGTCATTACCTGCAGATTTGCACCATAGAAAATCTTTATTTATTTTTTTCTGTGTAAGTGCATCCTTAATTGCCTTTATAGTTCCTGATACAAATGATTCAATCTCCCATTTTTTAGCAGCAACGCTCTGAACTCTAGTTAGCCCCTTCGTTGAAACACCCAAAGATGTATTTATCACAATCTTGTCAGTCTGAGCCTCCAGAACAGCCCTTACCATAGTATCTCTCCAATGTGAAAAAGTCATCGAGATTGGATAGCACTTCACCTCACTAAGCGAGTTAATACCAACAGGTTTTACGGTATTATGGGAAGCCGCAGCTATTGTAGTAACAAGAAACCCGTGTGTTGCATTGCCTGTGTATGTATCGTTATTCTGGATAATTACCCCTCTTTTCGTACTGAAAACATCATCATAAAAAATATAACTCGTTGAAAAGGCATCATCCACTACTGCCAAAGTTGTTTTCGATCTATTGGATCCAAGTTTTCCACCAACGTAATTCCATCCTTCCAAAGCGCCGATCAGATCAAGATATGCTCTTTCGTGCTGCGTGTATTGATTACCATTCAGTTCAGATGGAAGATATGATGCTATATTTCCTTCTGCAATTGCATTTGGGCCGACATAGCGAACCTGCTCGTAATTTTGCAGTTTTTTAACTGTCGATTCAAACTTACCCTCTGAAATACTTATCAGATAAGACATAACATCAAGATTTTTCTTGATCGTTTTTGCTCCTACCTCAGATACGATCTTGTCAGCTTCTTTTTCCTGAACACCAAAATAAAATACAACATCTATCTCGTTTTCGACCGCATCTACTGTAACACTGTTACCCCTTTCATCTGTAAACGTCTTCTTTTTTACCTTACCAACAGCAATTGCAAATGAAGTAGAACTTCCAGAATTATCAGCAGTTCGTTCATCCAGTTTATCCTCATTATCAAGAGATGAATCTTGACTGTTATCATCAACAGGTGTATTTGAAGTAAGATCATCACTTTCCTTCGAATCATCATTCGGGTGTTGATTTTCTTCGTATAAGAACGAGAACTCAGGGATATCCGCCAGCGGACCTTTCTTAATTAACTTCTCAATATCTTTGTCGTTATCAGATATTTCAGCTGACTGCTCCGCAGACTTCTGAGAGACTGCACTATTCTCCGGACGACATGCAGGAACAAATGAAATGTAGACTACGAATACACTTAAAACAAAGAGCTTGAAAAAAATACAAAGATTTTTCTTCATACCCTCTTCATGGGCAAAGCGTATACCACAAACAGAAAAAATACATCACATCTAAGTGGTTTTAGTATCCTTGCTGCAACAGAGGAATAATTAAACCTACAATTTTCAACAAACACTTACATTTTGATAGACTTTACTGATCTGAATTTTTGTTACTATGTGATCTTTCGTAAAATTCATGTAGATCACTGATTTCACCGAGTAATACTTTAATTGCATTGATTAATGGATTAGGTCTGACTCTCGTATCTGTGTCATCAAACTCCTTAATCTGAGAAATCTGTGGAGGAAATCGCGAAACGTCGC
>JACQRL010000137.1 GCA_016206485.1 Planctomycetota bacterium
GCTAAGAACGGCAAAAAACAATCCAATCTAAAATCAGCATCAAAAGAGAAACCACAGAAAAAATCAACGAAGAAGTGGAGCAGTGACGAAGAATAAATTCGTCTATCGTATTTTTTTAACCAACTCAACAAGTTAACTCAGCAGTCTTTGATCTGTTCTCTGCTAATGCATCAATTGATAATCCTACGGAAAGTTTGGAATCTTTACAGAAGTAAAAAAAGCATCTGTATAACGAGCAGATTTCCGGTTATATGTTGACGAGTTTTCTCTACTTTTGAATTGATTCAGAATTTGCTAGTCACCCTTCGACATCATGCTCTAAAAAGCTTGGCTTGAGCCTCGATATAGCTCTGTCCCACAAACTTTCCGAGTAGCTCAGGGTGACTCTGAGCAGCACTTCCAACTCCCACCCTAAAGGGCTGGGTTCGTCGCTGCCGAAGAGTCACATATTTCCTAATTGTCACTCTTATATATACAATTAGCAAGATTTTAAACAATCCGTAAATTCATAGTTTGAAATCAATTAAAAGTATGAATTCAGTATACATGTTGAAAGTTACCACCAATGTAATATTATGGGTCTGAATATGCGTTCAAACAGTGTCTCTTTTAAAACATTCGGCTGTAAAGTAAATCAATATGAGGTGGATAAGATTAGAACATCGTTGCTTTCAAATGGCTCTTTTTCAGAATCGGATGATCACAAAGAATCAAATTTAATAATCATCAATACGTGTACAGTCACTGAAGAAGCATATAAAGAATGTTTAAAATTCGTAAAAAGGATAAAAAGAAGAAACCCGCAGGCGAGAGTAGTTGTTACCGGCTGCGCAGTTACTTCAAATTATGATACATTTAAATCCATCGAAGGTATTAATCTATTCATAAACAGTCGAAAGGTTGATATCCAAGATTTCATATCTCAGACCTATAACATTGCGACTCCCAACATTGAAAGTAATTCGACTCTTACAACCAGATATTTTTTAAAAATCCAGGATGGATGCGATCTAAACTGCTCTTATTGTATTATCCCCAGTGTAAGAGGTACAAGTAAAAGCAGACCATTAACTGAAGTAATTCAAGAGTTCAAAAATGCAATAAAACATGGCTATAAAGAAATCGTTTTAACTGGAATTCATCTGGGCTCATATGGAAAAGATCTTGGAACTTCAATATCTGCCGCTGTATCCAGCCTTATACAAATTAACGGAGATTTTAGAATAAGGTTGAGTTCAATAGAAGCAGATGAAGTTAAATCAGATTTAATAAATCTTTTCAATTATGACCAAACCAAACTTTGTCCACACTTACATCTCCCACTTCAATCAGGAGATGACTCTATTCTTCGAACTATGAGAAGACGATACAATACAAAACAATATTTGAAAGTCATCGATGAATTAAGGGCAAAAAATCCTGATTTCGGCTTTACTACTGATGTAATAGTAGGATTTCCTGATGAAAGTAGCGATAATTTTGCAAATACAATAAAGGTACTTGAATATGTCCAATTTCATAGAATACACTCCTTCCCGTATAGTCCCAGAAACAATACGGATGCATATAAACTACCGGATATTAACCCTCAGCTCAAAAAAAGCAGGATGAAAATCATCCAGGAACTGTCGGCAAAATTATTCAGAAATTATGCTACCAGATTTTTCAATGAACACATCACTATATTAATCGAATCAGATAATCTCGGATATTCTCAACATTACTTAAAAGCATCTGTTAATATTCCGGTTACAAAAAATACTTTTACGCTTTCAAAAGTACTTAGTATCATTGATGGAGATATCGTATGCCAACCCGTAATCACATAATAAATCAAATTAAACACGCACTGAAACAGGCCGAGTCAATTCTGCTGACAAGCCACATAAAGCCGGATCCGGACGGGCTCGGCTCATGCATTGCTATTTACAGATGGCTAAAACCGATTAAGAAAAATGTACAAATTGTATGCGATGGCGGATCAGCTCCTGAGTATTCCTTTCTGCCAAATACCGATGAAGTTGGATCAAATCCCCAAGATTTATCCAGCAAGTATGATATAGTAATGACTTTCGATTGCGGTGATTTCAACAGACTTAATTCCATTGCTGAAGTCGATAGCGTTAAGACATCTTTTATAATTAATATAGACCACCACAAATCCAACACTTTTTTTGGCGACATTAATTGGGTTGATGCTACTTATGCCGCAACTACATTAATGGTGTTCGATTTACTGTCAGATCTGAAAGTAAAAATTGATTCACAGACAGCACTGGCATTATACACAGGACTAGTGACAGATACAGGACACTTTTCATTTTCAAATGCTGATCAAAGATGCCACGAAACTGCAAAAAAACTAATTTCGTATGGAGTCAGGCCGGAATTTGTTTCCGAACACATCGATAGAAAAAAAAAGCCAGGGCAACTAAAACTCATATCTGAAACTATTAAGAGATATCAAATGAACAAAAAAGGAGATATCGCCTGGGTTATTTTTGATCCGTCTTTATTTAAGAACTGCAATTTTATTCCAAACGACACTCAGGAATATATAAATCTTCTGAGATCTATTGACGGATGCAAACTTGCTATTTTATTCAGGGAAGTTAAATCTCAACAATTTAAAGTTAGTATGAGATCAACCAAGGGAATAGATGTTGCACTGCTCGCATCGAAATGGGGTGGCGGCGGTCATGCAAGGGCTGCTGGTTTCAGTATATCTGGTCCAAGAAAAGATGTCATTAACACAGTGCTAAATACTGCTGAAAAGTTTGCTGCAAAAGCTCGAAATACAAAGTGAAAAAGATAAAGCAAATAAAAACCTGTCTGGAATTAGAAAAAGCATTTGGAATAACAGAAATAACTTTGCCTGGTAAAACTACTCGCAACACCAAGCAAGAATTTGAACAGTTCAGACAAACCGTACTAAAATGTACAAAATGCGACCTTCACCCCACAAGAAAAACCGTCGTCTTTGGCGATGGAAATACATTATCATCTATTATGTTTGTAGGAGAAGCCCCGGGTGAAGAAGAAGACAAAACTGGAAGACCATTTGTCGGAAAAGCAGGGCAACTGTTGCGCGAGGTGATATCAGAATTCCTTCCTTGTGATCAAGTTTATATTGCAAATATCCTCAAATGCAGACCTCCTCAAAACAGACTCCCGACCAGAACAGAAATAGGGTCTTGTTTACCATATCTTTCATCCCAAATAAAGTTTATAAAACCGTCTATCATTTGTTGTCTTGGGTCTACAGCGACAACAGTATTACTGGGAAAACAGTCTGTTACAATGGGAGCAATCAGGGGAAAATCATTCCAATCTATATATGGAACAGTTTTTGTGACATACCATCCATCATTTCTTGTCAGGAGGGGACTAATAGATCTCCCAATCTTTAAAAATGATATAAAACAAGCTCTAATTGCAAGCGGTATGATAAAACGGTGAATTCTCCGTTATAATTTACTATTACTTGACAATCCACTACGATAAATTGACGATATTCTA
>JACQRL010000144.1 GCA_016206485.1 Planctomycetota bacterium
ACTTCCTTTGGTTTCACCGATCAGGAGCACGACCCCACCGGCCTTATTTATATGAATGCCCGGTATTACGATCCCCTATGCGCAAGGTTTACACAACCCGATGACATCATCCAAGATCCCTTTGACCCGCAATTCCTCAACCGCTATACTTATGTCCGCAATAATCCGGTAAGGTTTGTCGATCCCAGCGGATTGATTGTAACCGCGGGTGCCGTGGCAGCAGGTAACGAAGTTCTTAACAGCTCCATTTTCATAGCCGGTCCGGGCACGGGTGCTTTTGGAATCATTGCTCTTTCTGCATTCGTAGGCGTCGGTACCATTGTTGCCATGGTTCTTGGCCTTCTTGCCTTCCGAGGCTTCTTTCATGACGACAGCGACAACGGCCGTCACGGAGTGGTTGGAATCGATGTCATCCAATCCCAATACCTCGCACCTTTTAAAGGATTAATTGATGGCGTTAAAGCGATAGGCTCTGGTTTAGAAACTTTTTCCATAAAATTTTCTGATTCAAGCTCGGGCCGTTCGTATGCCGACAGGGTTAAGCAAGGAAGTATAGGATTACTTAAAGGGGCTCTTGGTGCTGTTGGGGTAACTGCTGGTACGGCACTCGCTGTGGCAGGTTTACCATTATTAGGCGTTGGTGTGCTCGCACTGCCTTTCGGTGTAGGTTTACCACCGTTTGTAGCAGGAAGTGCCATGGTATCAATAGGTCTAGTCGGTGTCGTGGACTCAATTGATAACATCCATTCAGCTTCTTTGCATATTTACAATTCAATTACATCACATGACCCCGTTAAACTTCAGCGCCAGGTGACGCTGGTTGATAACCTATTTGGGGATAATGCTGATGAATTCAGAAAAGTTGCAGCAATCTCATCTTTAACAAGAGCTGGCGGAAGATTCCTCTCAGCCACAGGTGATTTTTTTCGTAAATTAACCGTGGCATTTGGAACCTATGAGCGATCCATTCGAGCTGTAAAGAATGGAATGACACTTTCAGGGAAAAGGTTGGAAAATGTCTGATGTATGATCAATATCCGTATTTTAGAGAAAAAATCTTACGTGTGGTGTCATGGGTTATGCTTTCGTCCATATGCTTAGGTTGGGCTTTTTTTGAAATCCGCTTTCAAGTGGAGGAGTATCTACTCTACAAACAAGGTATTCGGACAAGTGCGTTAGTAACCAACGTAAGTTTGTCGGAACGCCTTGAGGGAGCAAGATCGTTCTGTAAGTACCGCTTCGTAGATAACGCCGGTGAAATATGGATAGGGTCTGATTACTTTTCACCCCATCTACCCGAAATGGTCAATGTTGATGTTGATAAAAATATTGAAATCGTATATTTGGCAAGTAAACCTAGGAGAAACGCTCTGTGGATTCCTTTAGCCAGGCAGTTTGAGCACCGTAATGTGACTCCAAAAATAGATCTATTTGTGCGTATTAGTTCAGTAATTATCAGTTTGTTAGTTGCATTTTTTTTAATCCGCTTTGTAATTAATATTCAACTTCGCCTGATGTTTCGTCGAAGAAATCCGGCATAACTTCCAAGTCAGTATGAATTTATTCCAGTTCCAAGGGTGTCGCGTTCAAAATCAGTCTGTTTGTTAGCGAAACCGGCACCGCTGGAACCGAATTTTAGTACCGAATTTAGAATTTAGTAAGTTCCTAAAGATTCCATGAAAAAGGATTTTTTTATGTACACTATTCGACTTCTTACAATTCGTCAAAAAATTTGTTGACGATGAAAAAAATAGTATTGAACTTCTGGCCGATCGGTATGGTGTTCTTATGGGCAAGTTGTGCGGAGGCAGACATTCGTATGCTGAACGAGGAGGTAAAGCACCTACTTCCTATTGACGGTGGAGTAGTCGATGTCATGACACTTGGTACATCTGCGCGTTGCCAAGAGCTTGTCTTAAGATTGCAGCAGGGTGTTGGCCGGCATCCTGACTGGTGGCTTACGTACATGAAGGATGTGGAACCTGGCCGACCACTTACTTATCACCCAAACTTTGGTTTGTCAGAAGATGAGTATAAAGAGTTCTTGGGATGCACGAAAACAGGAATGGAGTTGATTAAGAAAGGAGAAGTAGAAGTGTTCGTCAAGCACGAAGGTGCGGAGCGTTATGTCTTGAATGCTGGTAATCAGCTGCCCGAACTGTCAGGAGTTGTTGTGGATCTTAATGAACAGGTGGTCGAAACGCCATTTGGTGTTTGCAAGCAGGTCTCGCGCGTTGAAGCCAGTGCGGGGCAGACCGTCACAGGACCTTGGAGCGGTTATCAATGGAAATTCGAAAAAGGTGGGCGCGAGCTAGATCAAATGAAGACCGTAGGACAATTGATGGACCTTGATATTACTCTGGTACAATTTGCACTTGGTCGCTTTCAGGGAGTTAGTCGCGGTATTATGCGCTATAAAGTTGAGAGACTACGGGGTGGACTCAAAGAAGGCTTCGATGTTATCTTGACCTTTGCCGTCCAATCCGGATAAATCGTGTCTGCTTTCAGAATGTATACTTATTCTTCTGCTTGGCCGATAATTGTCATGAGCTTGGCTAATGAGCCAGAGTAGGTTGGCAAAAGATCTCCGCTCGATGTTTTCCCAATTTTGTAGTGGTTTGCGAACCCAGATGCTTCCAATAAAAAGATGGAAGTTTTTCCATGCAGCCCAAAATAAACCAATCTGCTGATACTATTAGTGAACGCGTTGAATTCCTTTGTGATAAATCTTTGTTCAAAGGCAAGGTGTACAGGCCGCCTGATTTGAAAAACTGCAAAGGGATCGTCGTCTTTACGCATGGTTTGGGTTATTGTGATCGCCAATATAAGATTGATGGAGAAGATTTTGCACGGAAAAAATATCTGATGTTGACTTATAACCTGCGTGGGCATGCAGGCACTCCAGGTAAGTGGACTTTGCAAAATTCAGTTGAGGATTTGATTGAGGGAATAAATTTTCTCGTACACAGGTATCAATTTCCAAATAAAGATCGAATTTGCGTCATTGGACACAGTACAGGTGCGCTCATTACGCTCCTGGCTTCATTGAGAGACAAGCGCATTAAATTCGGAAGCGTGGTTACGACAGTGACCTGCCTTAAGGATTCATTCCTATATTGGTTCGAAAGTGGTTTTAACCATCAGGTGAAAGAATTTTTCAAAACCAAGGGGGTCATTCCCCCCGCTATCGAACGTTTTATGGACGACAAAAAGTTATTTGATCTTTTGGCCGAAGGAAAAATACCGCGTGAAGAATTAGAAATTCCCCATCGATATGGCATGCTTAAATCCGACAGCTGGTATGATTTTACTTATGAGATTGTTCACTCGGTAAATATTATTGATCACGCTTCCGAACTGGCCATCCCTTTGCTGCTTTTCCGTGGCGAACGTGACGAGGTTATGGATGTCCAAAAAACGAATGAGCTTTATGAAAATCTGGACCGAAAATTACCTTCAAAACTTTACATCACAGGATCGCATAATCATTTCCATAATGACAAGTGGGATCTAATTCAGACAGAAACATTGAAATTCTTTGATGAATTCTGCACTTATCACTTGCCGAAGGAAAACATCCTAGAGAAAGACATTCTTGTCATTGATGACGAGGAATTGGTGACACAAACACTTAGAAACCTTCTCAAAAAGAATGGTTTTTCAAATGTGATCACCGTCAACAGGGCTGAAGGTGCTTTCCAGGAAATCGCAAGACTAAAAGCACAAAGAAATAAAGATTTCGATATGATCATCGCAGATATTCGTTTGCCTGGCCTTGACGGTATTGCCGCTGTAAAGCGGATCAAGGAACTTATCACTCAGTCAAACGGTCGTCAAAGCCAAGTCATCTTCATCACGGGATATGAAGGCGGCCGGACCCAAGAAGAAGCAAAAGAAGTAGGCTACGTCGATTATCTCTTTAAGCCGTTTGACATGGAGGATTTTTTAACCAGTGTGCGGAAGCATCTGAAATGATCAAAAGAGTTCTTGCTCGGCTTGAAGATTTCTTTTATCGAAACATTCTTAAAAATCTCCTCAAACTGTCCAGACTTGGCTACGGTACGATTGTCACGGGTGCTGAATCCGGTGCTAATTTCGAACACATGTACGATAACCGCCCGAACGGAAAATTTATTATTGGTCGCATCATCGATAAAGCCTTGCTTGACCTGCCTTCGGTTAAGGCTACAAGAGGAAGAAAAGAAGATATCAAGAGAGTCCTGTGGAATGAAATCCACAATAACAAGTTGATGAACAAGAAAACATACGTGCTTGATCTTGCGTCAGGAGGGGCAAGATATTTACGTGAACTAGTGGAGGAACACCGAAGCGGTGATGTTGAATCTATTTGCATCGACAAAGACAAAAAATGTGTGACATTAGGAAAAAATCTGGCAGCGAGAGAACAACTCAGTAACATTCGTTTCTTTCGAGGCGACATCTTTCACTTGGCGCACCTGAAAAAGATATCCTCCCAGATCCTCTGGAAACCAAATGTGGTTATTGCATCGGGCCTTTTCATTTACTTCAATAACGAAGCTACCGGTAAAATGCTCAGAGAGATTTACGAATTCCTTCCATTTGAGGGGCTTGTTATTTTTTCCTCTTACGAAAATTTGAGTTCACGAAAATTAATGAGAAAAGTAGCCTCTACGTCTTCTGGAGAAGAGTGGACTTTATATTATCGAAAGCCAGATTACTGGCGTGACTTGCTTCACCAGATAGGATATAGACAAATCTTTATTCTGAGAGACCAGTGGCAAATGAATAATATTTGTACTGCACGAAAGTGAATTAGGGCAAATGACATTTACTAGTATCACAGGACTTCTAAATACACTTTCCAGCTTAAGTCTTGCGGCTTTTGTTTTTTTGAAGCGACCTCAACATCGTACAAATCAAGCCTATCTTTTCTTTGGACTCACTGTTGCTCTATATAGCGCTGGTTACTTTCTTTGGGGGCTAGCACAAAGCGAGGTAGATGCGCTATTTGCCTTTAAAATTTTGACAAGCGGTATCATTTTAATCAATTCGACATATCTCGAATTCGTTTTTTCTTTGCTGGAAGAAAGGCGTGGGAAGAAAATAATTCTTTGGACCTATCATTTGATAAATCTATTTTTCATTCATGCAGTTTTT
The DNA here is from genome assembly GCA_016206485.1 of Planctomycetota bacterium. GTDB lineage: Bacteria > Planctomycetota > MHYJ01 > JACQRL01 > SBBU01 > JACQRL01. Next base: position 5,140 of record JACQRL010000144.1, read on the forward strand.
TCACTATTATTGTTCAAAACTGTCGCTAAGAAAAATATTTGGGGATATTGGCCTGTTGTAGAGAACTTGTTTTATGTCTATTTTGTTCTCTGGCTTGGACAATTTCTATATGGTCTCTTTCATCTGCATAGAGGTTATAAGAGTACAACCGGACAAAGATCAACGCAGATTAAATACGTTTTTACGTCGACTTTGATCGGCTATTTTGGGGGCGCTACGAATTGGTTGCCTTGGTTTAACATCACCTTTTTCCCGCCGCACTTAAATTTTCTTGTGACAGTCTACGTTGCGATTCTTGCTTATGCTGTAGCTCGTCACCGCTTGTTGGACATCGAAGTCATCATCAAGAAGACGGTGGTGTTTGCGGGGTTGTTTGGGATGGTGATGGTGGTTGTGACGGCGGTGACGGCAGCGCTGCAAACGTATGTGGGTCAGTATTTGTCGCACATGCCGGTACTTTCAATGGCGTTAAGCGGTTTAATGATCATTTTGCTTTATGAGCCGGCCA
>JACQRL010000017.1 GCA_016206485.1 Planctomycetota bacterium
TCAGTGGACCCTGACGCCATCCTGTTCAACCTCTACTGTTTGCTCAAATGGCACTGCGTTCTGGGGGCCTACATAATTTCTAATAACCTCCAATTCTTCTGGGTGGTTTCTACCTATGTATATGAAAGCCTTAACAAGCTCTGGGTCAAACTGCTTCCCACTCATCCTATCCAACTCCTGAAAAACCTGCTCCCAGGTTTTTACACCTTCAGTATACTTTCTTCTCCTTGTCATCACGTCTACTGCATCGCAAATGCTTATGAGTCGTGCGGAAAATGGTATGTCAACACCTTTTTTTCCACTGTGCAACCTGCCAGTATACCCGTTTCCATCAAACCACACATGATGGCAGGCGATTATTGAGCCAACAGTCCTAGCAATCCCATATTTTGTACCTATAAGGTTCATCACAATATTCTCGCCTATTGTAACATGCTGCATCATCTCACGCCACTCCTCTTCATTAAGCTTTCCAGCTTTTGAAAGCGTCTCTCGTGATATACCTATCTTCCCTATATCATGTAAAAGAGCTGCAGTCTCTGCCCTTATCCAGTACTCCACAAACCTTAAACAATCCTTGAACCTAACCCACCCTTCCGGAACTTCCTCATCTGGTGCAACAAATTTTACTTCTCTTACGAAGTCCCCATTTGCAACCAAGGTTCTATGTGCTTCCGGTATGGCTAAAACATCAAAAGGAAAAAATAATCCAGCATATTGCTGTACTCTTGAACTGTGGTAGGGCCCATAATCCAATTCCTCAACAGCTTTGAACTCCTTCCATAACGTCGCAAACTTAGTCAAATAATGTGCTATCATATCCAAATCGTAATCATCTATATCATATCTCAGTGCTTTAATAGATCCGTCCAGATACCTTTTCATCAAGTCGCTAACTCTTGTATCCCTGGCTTCTTCTTGGTGCACAAGCTGGTCAAAAATTGCCCATACGTTGAATAACAGTGACGGTGATGACCTTGAATTAATCTCTACTCCCCCTTCTTTCCTTTCATCTGCCTCAAGGCCTAAGTGATAAGCCAAACCCGATGGCTGCTCTCTACCCCTTAAAATCGATGCAATCGGTCTTCTAGTAACTTCATCCAAATCCCTCGGTACAAGAAGCCCTCCCCTCTGGACAAAATTAGACATATCTATAGAACTCCCATTAAGTCCAATTCTTCCTTTCTGCATCTCTGATCGCCGTCTATAAGTTAGGTTAAGCTATATATAAAACTTGCTATTGAATAATAACGAGGAATATGGCTGTTTTAACTATCGCAGGCTCAGACCCGGATGGAGGGGCAGGCATACAAGCTGACCTAAAGACCTTCCAAGCCTTTGGTTTAGCGGGCACGAGTGCTATAACCTGCGTGACTGCCCAAAACACCAAAAAACTTCTAAATACTTTCTACTTGCCTGAAAATATAATCAAAGACCAACTGGATGCAATCTTTTCCGATTTCAAAGTGGAAGCTGTAAAAATTGGCTTACTCGGAAAAAAAGAAATAGTAGAAACCGTAGCGGAAGAACTCAAAAGACACAGGGCCAAAAACATAGTCCTAGACCCAATAATAACCACCCAAGCAGACAGGAAATTACTCATAGAAAAGGACTCTCTCACACCACTAGTCCAAATGTTATTTCCCCTCTCAACATTAATCACTCCAAACACTGATGAAGCAGGGATAATAGCCGGAATAAGTATTTCTGACTTATCCACTGCTGAACAAGCTGCAAAAACACTAATCTCATTAGGAGCTAAAAACATCATAGTTAAAGGCATAAAAACTGGAGACAAAATACACGACTTATTCTATTCCAGAAATAAAAAGAAAATTTTCACCAAGTCCCTAATCCAAGGCGGAACTCATGGAGGCGGCTGTGTTTTTTCCTCAGCAATAGCTGCCAACTTGGCACTAGGCAAAAACATCCTAGAGTCAGTAGAAATAGCCGAAGAATTCATCAACAATTCAATTCTCTCCAAGAAAAAACTAGGTAAAGGTATAGAGGTAGTAGACCCATTGGCTCAACTTTACAAAGATTCTGGAAGATACTCTGTTCTTAAGGCTGTTAAAAATGCCCTAGACATAATTGAAAGCAA
>JACQRL010000124.1 GCA_016206485.1 Planctomycetota bacterium
ACCTTCCCAAGGTGGACGTCGCGGGTTCGAACCCCGTCGCCCGCTCCATTTGACGCTGTTTACGGGGGGTGTGCCCCCACTGTGCCCCCTCCTTATTGTAAAATTTACACTTTAAAATCTTACACTGTTAATTTTTCTCACCTTATTTTTCCGGTGTTCTTCTCATGAGAAGCATTCACAAAATGATGAAAATAAGGTGGGATTATGGCCTGGATCAGTAAAAGAGGAAGTGTTTATTACCTTGTCTATAAGGTCGGCGGCAAAAAGACCAGAAAATCTCTTGGTACATCGAACTATAGTAAAGCAGTAAAACTTCTCGAAGAATTTGAACTAAATCATAGCAATAGCTTTATCAAACCGATTCCTAAGTATTCTGCTCCTGCAATCAACGATACTCCGTATATTGCTGAAAGCTTTTGTACCCAGTATCTAGAACACTGCAGATTTACAAAGAGTCCTAATACATTTAAGGATGATATAGTCAGGGTTCGTAGATTCTTCAGCTTCATTGCCGGACAAAAAGGTAAAGTATTCGAGTTGAATGGCAAACATGGCTTAAGGAATAACCATCTTATCTTAACAGACATAACTCCAGCAGATATTGAGTCTTATAAGCTTTACAGGCTGGGTCAGGTAGAACCGGCTACAGTTAAAAGAGATTTCAATACTATACACGCCATGTTGAATTATGCCAAAAGGCTCGATTACATAAGCAGGAATCCATCAGATGGATTAACCCTGATACATATACCCAGAAAGCTGCCACATGCCCTGACAAAATCAGAGGTTAATCTATTACTGAGTGAATGCAAAAAGAGAAATAGACAGTTATTTTGCATGGTGTGTCTGGCATATTATGCAGGACTACGTTTAAGTGAGATAATACATCTTCAGTGGAGCGATATCGATAATGAAAGAAAATTGCTGGCCATCAGGATCAAGCCCGGCTTTGAGCCAAAAGACAAGAGAGAACATAGAATACCAATTAATGAAAAGTTATTCAGTATACTTATGAACTATAAACGAACTACAAACTTTAAATTAGAAGGTGACTATCTGTTCAGATCAATTACAGGAAGTATATATGAAAGACGTAATCTCTATCGTCGTCTCCAACGAGTGGCAAAACACATTGGTTTTAAATTAAACTGGTACACGCTACGACATACTTTTGCTACTCACTTGGCGCAGCGGGGGGTTACATCAATTATACTTCAACGTCTCATGAGACATTCAAGTATAACCACAACTGAGATATACTACATTGGGATAAAATCCGAAGAACTTCTGAAAGACATTAACTCGATCTAACTTTAACAACTTCTTTCACCAGAAATCCTCCAAAACGCTCTATGATTTCCGAGTATTCCAACATCATAATGGGCAGTTTATTTCGCCTGGCAAAAATGCTGAAATATTTTTGAAATTCATTAAATTCTAGACAGATGTCGTATTGCAATAAACTTAATTCTACATCTAGTTTCAATTGTCGCAGTAGATTCTCTTCACAAGTGCTCCTTTGCATAATTATTTTGTAGGTATTGCAAACTTCCGCATTGTTAATAGCCTTATTGTAATAAATATTATTTGGATCCTTCGTCAATTTATCAATGAGGCCAAAATATGATTTTGGTTCCTTCATAGTGCATGACCTGACTCTCGTCACTTTTTTAATACGCTTATTTTTTCGTGCAAGTAATTTAGATTCTTGCGCCACTGAATTCACTCTCCTCAAACCATAAACGTCTCCTGTTCGGGAAAACTTAATAATTTTTTTAAGTCTCTTCCGGAGGCAATCCTCTCTGATATTGTATTTAGATGCTGCCTCTCGCTCACTTGTTGCATTTACCACATCTACTGCGGCAAAAAGAGAGAGAAGATCATTTTCAGCATCAGACACCTTAAAAAAATTCAAGTCTTTTCTCTTTTGGGTTACACGTTTGCAAATTCTGTCTTTGATTCTGCTTATATTCTTGTGTGTCCGTCGTGGATTCACTTCAATAATTGAAAGTGGCTCATGTGGTTTAAAGCGCGTTTGCGAACCACGATCTATCTTTATATGCTCCCGATTATTAATAATGAAATTTGCTTTAAGAGACATAGAAATCTGCGAACGTATTGTCTTCACAGGAGCTCGTTTATTAATTAATAATAAGGGAGTGGCTATTCCCTTATTACCATTGCTGCTAGGACTGAAGGAAATTAATCGTCTTATAGGAAGTGATTCTATAAAAATTTGTGCAAATGCTGCTGAGATACAATTATCATGTATGCGAACTGGTATTTCATTAAACCTTTTACATATATCTTTTAATTTTGGGCTGATAGGGCAGGCAAGCAAAATCCCAGCCAAAACTTCAACTGTCTTAAGCTTATCACATCTAATCATATGTATTAAAGTCGCTAGCCCAACCGGCACATCGTATTTAACCTCAAAGTTTAAAAACTCTTTTAAAATTTTGTTGTTTACAGTATTTCTGAAGCGCGGCTGAAATAGTACAGTAACAT
>JACQRL010000126.1 GCA_016206485.1 Planctomycetota bacterium
TGCCAATTTCACCACCTGGGCAGCAACAATTTTAGAATTTAGATTTTAAAATTAAGAATTATCAGCGCAAACCTTATTAGGTCTTTAATTCCCGCGCATTATATAACTTACAAATATTTGTAGAACCAGCTGCGTTCAAAAAGTATCTTTCCCCAGTGCAAAAACATGGAAGGTTCTTTTAACTTCACTTTGGGAGCAGGTTCAGCATAGAAATTTCCTTTTATCAGGCCTGCCCTGCCTTCCCCGGTTTCAACAAAGCAGACGCTCGAACCATCATAACTGCTTTTTGGGGGCTTTCCGAGAATGTTAGAAGCAATGTTATCTGCGACAGCAATTGCCTCCAACTTCGCTACCGCTCCAGCCTTCGGCAAAGGTTTCCCCACCGGAAGAATAATTTCAGTGGCATCTCCCACAGCATAAACATTTTCAATATCTGTCTCCATCGTTCGAGAATTAGTCTTAACCCATCCATTTTTTGTTAAGAGAGAAGGATTATTGAGAACAGAAGGTAATCCGTGCGGCGGAATATACACTATAATTTCGTAACGCGATTTTTTTCCGTTGGAAAAACTCACTTCTCTTGTACTCGAATCAACAAATGAAATCTGATGCTTAGGCATAAAGCTAACCCCTCTTTCCTGAATAAGCGAGACAATCCTTTCACTGACATGAGCGCCAGCAGTACCTACAGGAGCAGGTTCCGGAGTCAGCAATTCGATTTCTGCCCTGATCTTTTTTTTGTTAAAATATGAAGAGAGCAGCATCGATGCCTCATAAGGAGCCGGCGGACACTTATAAGGAGTAGCGCAAACTATAACAGCAATTTTGCCGCCTTTAAACAGCTCCAGATTCTTTCTAGCGTTGTCCGCTCCATTAATTTCATATAAATTATGCCCTGAATCACGCAGGCCAGGAATTTTTTCAGGATGCAAACTTGCTCCAAGAGAGATGACGAGATAATCATATTTGAGCTTAGTACTGATAAGATGCACCTCTTTCTGATCAAAATCTACATGCCTAACCTCTGAGTTTATATAATTAATTCCCTTCTTCTGTAAAAACGAAAGAGGCCTCTGAATATGAGCCGCCCTTCTCATCCCGACTAACAGCCACAATAAAGATGGCTGGAATATAAAGTGCGTCTGTCGATCAACTACTACGATCTCATGAGATGAATTCAACTTTTTTCGCAGAACATGCGAACATACAAGTCCTCCGGATCCGGCGCCAAGAATCACAATCCTTTTACCCATTTGTGTATAAATTTTAGCAAATCAATCACCACATAATACAAATATGAATTAGCCAACTTCTTTTTTGAACCTATAAGAAAAAAATCATAGTCCTACCGCAAAAAATGTAGTATAGTAACGTCTATTAATGTAAGGAGGACTAAACATGACGTTTCAAATCCCGAAGAACTTTAAAAAGATTTTATTCATAATAATTTCTTTCACTTACAGCTGCTCAACCGGAAATATCAGTTCATCAAAAAACTTTATCTATCCAAGAACGAAAACCGTAAATGTAAGCGATAACTTTCATGGAACAAAGGTCAGAGACCCATACCGCTGGCTCGAAGATATAAGCTCTGAAGAAACATCGGAATGGATTGAGCTCCAAAACAGCCTGACGCGAACTTATATCTACGATTCATCTGCAAGATCATCGATCAAGCAGAGACTCGAAGAACTGTACGATTTTACCAGATTATCAGTCATTAATAAAAAAGGAAATAAATACTATTTCACAAAACATGAAGGGTTACAGAACCAGCCAGTCCTATATACACAAAATAGCCTGGAAGATAAACCGAAAGTCGTCATCGACACTAACAGCATGAGTGAGGACGGAACAGTTGCGCTTACTGAGATCTCCTTCAACAATGACGCATCTCTTCTCGCATACTGCACATCAATGAGCGGAAGCGACTGGCAGGAGATTAAAATCAGAGATGTTAATAATAACTACGATTACTCTGAGGCAATAAGAGACTGCAAATTCACGACCATCTCATGGACAAAGGATAATCAGAGCTTTTTCTATTCGAAATTCAACATTGCCGATAATGCACCGAAAAATCATCAGTGCAACAACAAAATCTTCAGACACAAAATAGGGACCCCAAGTTCTACTGACCAGCTTGTCTTTGAAATCACCGAGCAACCGGATAAATCACTCATACCCATTGTGACAAAGGATGGAAAGTATCTGATCATAAGCTTTTCTAAAGGCACAAGATTCCAGAACGGCGTTTATTATAAAGAACTCGACAGCGACAAACCCTTTGAACTTCTTATCGAAGATAATCTGGGGCATTTTGATCTCATCGGCAATGAGGGATCAGTTTTCTATTTCAGGACAAACTTTTCAGCACATAACGGAAAAATCATAGCCATTAACCTTTCAAATTCTGACCGTTCAAACTGGACAACAGTTATTCCACAGACAGAAGATACGATATCAAATGCTAAAATAATCGGAAGGCAGCTGGCAGTGCTATTTCTGCACCATGCCTATAACAAACTGAAACTCTTCGAACTCAACGGAACTTTCCAGCATCAAATTGAACTACCGCAATTTGGAACAATCGACAGCATTTCAGGAGAACCGAATGATACCGAAATGTTTATAAGCTTCAGTTCATTTCTTAACTCCCCAACTGTATATAAGTACGATCTTAACTCCCGTGATCTGATAACGATCCATAAATCAGAAATAGAATTCGATTTTACTCAATATGAGACCAGGCAAATATTCTATGATTCCAAAGATGGAGCAAAAATTCCGATGTTCATAACACATAAAAAAGGGATTCAGTTAAACGGAGAAAACCCGGCGCTTCTTTACGGATATGGAGGATTCGGCATCGCAGTTAAACCAACTTTTTCATCTTCACGTCTTATATGGCTGGAAAGAGGAGGAATCTTTGCGGTAGCGAATTTGAGAGGCGGCGGAGAATATGGAACTGACTGGCACAAGGCGGGCATACTGGAGAAAAAGCAAAATGTTTTCAATGATTTTATCGCCGCTTCACAGTGGCTCATTGATAACAAATACACAAACAAATCAAAACTTGCGATAAACGGCGGAAGCAACGGCGGATTGCTGGTTGCAGCTTGCATGATACAGAGACCAGATCTCTTTGGCGCTGTAGTGTGTCAGGTTCCTGTTATCGACATGCTCAGATTCCACAAATTCACAGTCGGGCACTTCTGGCAGAGTGAATATGGAAATGCTGAAGAAAACAAAGATCACTTTAATTTCTTATACAAATACTCCCCCCTCCACAACATTAGAAAAGGAACTACATATCCCCCCACACTAATACTGACAGGAGATACAGATGACAGGGTCTACCCTGCTCATTCATTAAAATTCTGCGCTGCATTACAGTCAAATGATTCAGGAATCAATCCGATCCTGCTCAGAATGGATAAAAAGGCGGGACATGGCAGAGGCAAACCTACATCGAAAGTAGTTGAAGAAATAACGGACATATACACATTCCTCTTTAAAGTTTTTGGCGCGCGCTGATATTCAATACATGAATGACAGACCAAAAGTCCTTTTAATCAATCCATGGATATTCGATTTTACTGCGTACGATTTATGGTTAAAACCGCTGGGTTTGCTTATTGTTTCTGACTGGCTTAAAACTCATTTTGATGTCGAACTCATTGACTGTATGGATCGAAAAGATCCGGAGCTTGCTTTAATACGCCACAACGGACACGATTCAAAATATGGTACGGGCAAATTTTGTTATAGAATTGTTCAAAAACCTGCAGTATACTCATGGATTCCGCGGCATTACAAACAATATGGAATACCTGAAGAGTTCTTCCTGAAAAAACTCCAAACGATCGGCAAGATTGATGCGGTGGGAATAACGAGTATTATGACTTATTGGTATCCAGGAGTAAAACGGGCAGTTGAATTAGTAAGATCTGTAATGGGTGATGTTCCAATTATTCTCGGCGGTATCTATGCACGTTTGTGTAAGGAGCACGCCAAAAGAGTACTAGATGTGGACATTGTGAGCGATGCGTGGACACAAGAAGAAATTATAAACGAATTCAATAAAGCCGTGGGTTCTACGTTCAAAGTTCTAAGTTCAAGGATTCAACCTGATTATTCATCCTATGAACGGGTCAGCTCAGCAGCAACAATCACCCAGCTTGGATGCCCGTTTAAATGCACATATTGCGCCTCACCTATACTATTTAAAAAAATGCTTTTTCGGCCTACAAGACAAATAGCTGATGAAATAACAGATTACGAGAAAAACGGAATAAGGGATCTTGCATTCTATGATGACGCATTGCTTATGGGATACCAAAGAAATCTCGGACCTCTGCTTGATGAACTGATCGACAGAAAAGTTTCGATGAGATTTCATACACCAAATGCAATCCATGCCAGAGAAGTTACACCAGAGGTCGCATTCAAGATGAAAAAAGCGGGTTTTAAAACTATCCGCATCGGGTTAGAGACATCCGATGAGAGAAGACAGGAGCATGCGTCCAACAGCAAAGTTAACAATCAACAATTTATTGAGTGCATAAATAATATTCGAAATGCGGGATTTGACATGAATGATGTCGGTGCCTACGTACTTATGGGATTACCTGATCAAACTTATGAAGAAATCGTGGATACATTCATGTTTGTAAACAGTATCGGAGTAAAGATCTATATATCTATGTTTTCTCCTGTGCCGGGAACTCCTGAATACCAAATCTGCGTCAACAAATATGGCTTGGATCAAACTGAACCACTTTTTACAAACAAAACTCTTTATGGAGGAGTGAATCGATCAAGATACTTTGAGCTTGAAAGGATTAGACAGCTTGTGTTGAGATTAAATAAACAGTTCGAATCTAAACATAATCTCTATCGGATAATGGAAAAGTAGATTTCAAGACCCTTAGACTCATAAGTGAAATTATTTCGCGATTTCCTCCAAGATTTTACTCTGTGAAATCAGTGATCTACAAGAATTTTACGAAAGATCACATAAGATTATCTGAACATGTTATTAATTAAAGTACTCATTCAATAGTGTTAGGGTATTGTAATGTATCTCAGCAGTGTCGTTAATATCTGCCGAATAGCCGCCTCCGAGCGTTACAATTATTGGGACGTTATGTTTTTTGCATTGCTTATAAACAATTTCATCTCTTTTTCTGAGTCCTTCTTTTGTGATCTTTAAACTCCCTAACAAGTCCTTTTCATAAGGGTCTGCCCCTGCCTGATATACAACCAGTTCAGGTTTAAAATCATCGAAGATCTTCGGCATCGTTTTCATAAGCTTGTTAAGATAGACTTCATCCCTTGTGAGATCATCTAGTCCTATGTCCAGAGTGCTTTTTTGTTTTAAAGGATACAGATGCTCCTGATGTATAGAAAACGTGAAAACTGTCGGATCATTCTCGAAAATCTTTGCCGTTCCATTACCCTGATGCAGATCACAGTCTATTACAGCGGCTCTTTTGATTCTTTTATTGTGCTGCAGCACTCTTATTGCCACAGCAATATCATTTATTAAACAAAACCCTTCGCCGTGATCAGCGAAAGCATGGTGGAATCCGCCTCCGATATTTGCAGCTGCTTTATTTCCCAGTGCGTCATAAGCGGCATCTATTGAAGCTCCTGTAAAGTAGTAAAATGAGTCAAGAATTTGTTCGGTGCAGGGAATTTCAAACAAATAATAGCCTTGCTCTGGGGTTTCAGTCAATTCTTTTAACTCATTCAGGTAGCTTAGTTTGTGGACCAATGCTAGTTCCTCATCATCAGCTATCCTTGCCTTCTTAAACTGAATCTGCTGAATGCCGGGAGTGTTGAGCAGTTTTTCATAAATAAGCCTGTATTTTTCTACCGGGAAAACATGTTCTCCAAAATCCATCGAATAAGCACTATGGTAGTAGTAATAAATCATCTAATCTGTAACATGAAGGGTAAATGATTTTTTTCAATAAAAAAATTATATTGAAGTGACAAACAGCATGGAATCTACACGCGTATAATAATTATGAGATTGCAATCATTGCTTGGAGTTCTTTTGCTGTTAACTGGTTGCCAAGGTACTCAGGAAAATCAAACTGACAAGAAACCGAACGATATTGCCTCTACGAAACAATCTGATGAGAATAAAAGAACACTGTCAAATATGAAAGGTTGGGAACTACGCAGTTGGAATGAAGATGGCCGATGGTATTTCAGTTTCCTTGCCGGTACAAATAGACTCAAATCTGCCGATGAAGTATTGTCAGGGAAAATGGATCTTGACTCATTGAAATTGAAGCTTGAACAGCTGAAAGAAGGAGAGATGATATTTTGGGGGTCTCCAAGAATTGATGGTTTCATTAACCTGATGCCGCCTAAACATATTTCACAGGAAATCAGGGCGCATTGTGTAAAACTGAACTTAAAAATATAACGACAAGCTAAACAGTCTTAACAGTCTAATGAGTCTCAATAGTCTAAACTGTCGGATACGTCATATGCTTTGAAGTTGAAGAATAAAAGTTTATGCTTTTGCTATTATGGAAAAGTTATTCTTTGTGATCGGAGCTATCTCAGCAGCGCTCGGCGTTATAGCGGGAGCATTCGGAGGACACACACTTAAAAACAAACTTGCTCCTGAAATGCTCAGTGTATTTGATGTAGCAGTACGCTATCACCTCATTCACTCTCTCGCACTTCTTGCAGTATCGTGGGCTTGTACCAAGTGGCCCGGCACATTCGTTAATATATCCGGATATTTATTTATATGCGGGATAATTCTTTTTTCGGGAAGTTTATATACGCTCAGTATAAGCGGTATAAAATGGATAGGAGCAATCACTCCTGTCGGAGGGATCTCATTCATAACAGGATGGGGACTTCTTGCCTTTGCGATCATAAAATATAAATAGGAGAAATTTATGGATATATTTATTTTGGGTAATGCCGGCGCTGCTGCAGCGGCAGGAGCAGCGGCTGCAGGAGCCTATGGTCAAGCTAACCAAAACAGACAAACAGTAAATGTAGTGCCTGAAGAATTTTTAAAGATCATTGGAAAGGTCAGCAAACCGTTAGTTATAAGTATGCCATATAAATTTTTCTGGTTAGATAAGCATTCTTATATAACAACCTATCAGAGCTTTACGTTCAGAACCGTTTCAGGAACACCTCTGAAACTTCCCCCAAATGTTGAAATAATCAACGCAAAATCATTCTAATTTTTAATATCATTTTTTGCCTGCCTTTTGGTCGATAACTATAATGAATTAACATGAAAAACTTCGTAGTTTTATTTAAAGTTCTTTGCTTGCCGTTAATTATCAATGGATGCGCTTCGTCATCAAATACAACACTTGATGATGTAAGAACTTCCAATAGAGAAAACCTGCCAAAACTAACTGTCGGAATGAAAAAAAATCAGGTTTTAGGTATGATGGGTACAAAGACAATCGTCACAAAAGATGGGTCAAAGATAAACAATCCCTATACTTCCGAAACAGTAATGGATTCTGATGGCCAAGTCTACGAGATTCTTTTCTATTATACAAATCTCAACTCAATTGATGATGTTATTTCACAAGATGAGCTGACTCCGGTTATACTTACAAATGACACGCTGGCCGGTTGGGGATGGAACCTTCTTAAAGAAAAAATTGAAAATTATACTGAACAAACTTCGAAGAAGGCCAGCTGGTAGAACTCGCTTTAACAAATTTATAAAGTCTCGCAAATTTCTCCATAGATCTCTCTGATTAAGGAGTTTGATGACACAGATACGAGAGTCAGACAAATATCATCAATCTATTAATCAATGCGATTAAGGTTTTACTCTGCGAAATCAGTGATCTACAAGAATTTTACGAAAGATTACTTATTTAGCTCAGACGCAGCGCTTTCAATCGCCTCGAAAATCTTTATATAGCCTGTACAGCGGCATAAATTACCGCTGATTGCCTTGGTTATTTCCTGTCTGGTCGGTTTTGGATTCGAGTCGAGCAACTTCTTGGCTACGAGTATAATTCCTGGGGTGCAATAGCCGCATTGAGCAGCGCCATATTCAGCAAAATACTTCTGCAAGGGATGAATATCTCCATCCTTTTCAACACCCTCTATAGTTGTTATGTTGCAACCGTCATAATCCAACCCGATGGCAAGACAAGACAGCACCGGCTCCCCATCGACAAGAATTGTACACGTCCCGCATTCTCCTAATTCACAGCCATGCTTTGTTCCGGTCAAACCAATATCTTCTCTGATTATCTCCAGAAGTGTTTTCCTCGGATTTATTAAAAGTTCATATTGCCGTCCGTTAACTGTACATGAAACCCTTGTCTTTTTATCCATAACGCGCTGATTATAACAAAAAAACAGATATTTGGAATAAGATTAATCGAGCGTAGTGTCTGACTGTTATCTGTACAACTCGAGACTGAGTTCAACTTTATTGTAAGTTATTGCTACAATTTTATTGCCGGCGCGATATGTTGTAAGCAGAGTTGTCCCCTCAGCAAGATCAGGAATAGATTGTATAAGCTTGCCTGCCATATTGTAAAAATTGTATTGGAACTGCCTTGTGTGGATTTTTTTCATATCTATAAATGAATAAACAAGATGATCACCTTTAATCTCAATGATAGGATTCGAGGCGCTTCTTGGAAGATTGCAAATTAATTTCCAGTCATTGCTTTCTTTAAGCATCTTTAAATTAAAATCAGAATCAATGGCAGCAACATTTCCACCTTTTACACAAAAATCTATGACGGGGGTCTCCAAAGGAATATGTCTTATTCTTTTACCGCTTATGATGTCTATCGTATACATAGAATTATCATTTGTGGTGATCCAAACCTCATCGGAATGAACTCTTGTGAGCAGTATCCGCTTATTGACCTCCCATTCAATATTGTTCTCATCCAGATTATAGCACACAACCTTGCTCTGTGTCGTCAAAATAACCAAATTAGGATACAGCCTCGGGGCAAAGAGTTCCGAAGGACTCTCACTCAATTGCATCTTAGTTTCAGTCACCTTACCTGAACCAAGTCTATATATATACAGCTGCTGATCAGCAATAAAGGCAAAGTAAAATTTGTTGCAGGTAAATAGAAACGTACTGCCTGATGATTCCTTTTTTGACATGGAAAGATCCTGCTTTACAAGAAGCGACATACTTTCTAAGTCATATACGATGAACCTCAACCCTGAATTCTGCATATGAAAGCCAAGTATGAGAATATTCCCAATGCCTGACGCAAAGCTGATATTTCCAAAATAATCTTCACGGTGGAGAACTTTCATTTCATCTTCAACATCGTGAATACTCAGGGCATTAATTCCTATTATCGCCAGTCTGTTTCTATATATGTGATAACGGGTCGCATACATTTTCAGTCCAGCAATATTAGTTAATGTCGCAGTATCATAAATCTCCGTATTATTCGGCGCAGATGCAAGAAGAAAGAATTTATCGCTCGGATTAATTCCCACGTCTAAGATAACCCTTGGAGCCGGAGGAGCCGGCATAGATTGTTTTGTCAAATGAGCAAATTGCTGCAAAGCTGAACCAAAATCAGCAATAAGCTTTGCCTTCTCAGTAGCCTCGGTATTGTCATTCACGCTGTATTTTCGTACTGATAGAACAAGTTCTTCCAGTTCATCTGTCATACCGGCCTTTTTAAAGGCATCAGCAAGCAATCCAAATAGAGTCAGATCATAACCTTTCCCACCCAGACTTTTTGCAATATATAATGTCTGAATTGCCTCGTCATACCTCGATTCATTCAGCAGAGCAGCAGAACATTTAACAAGAGCCTTCGTTGCTGCAGTACTGAATGGATATCTCTTATAAATTTCTAAGCACTTATTTCTTAATTCATTTAAGGTTGTTGAATTACCGATAAGGCTGAAGATAGCGTCCGCTTCCTTATTCTGTTTACTGTAATACATCTTTACATCGCCATCTTTTAAAATCTTCCCAAGTTCATTTTTGAACAGCGCCCATTTCTGGGGATCATCTTTAACAACATTCAGCAAAAGGGTAAGTGTTTCAACCTGCTCCCCGATATTATTCTGTTTTAAATGGACTTTCAGCCTAAGTTCAAGAAGTTTTATCATAATGGTCTGACTCTCACCGCCTTTTATGAGACCATTTACCACTGCAAGCGCATCTTCAAATTTGTCATCCCGGATATGTTGCTCGATAATAAATATATCAAGAATATTCCTGATCGATGAGGTCATATCTATCTTAAGCTCTTTCAAAGCGCTGATAATTTCACGCGGATCTCCTTCTGTTAATGTATTAATAATCTTTAGGTTTTTATCCGCATTATTTTTTGCTTTCACCACATATGTATTTACTTCCTTCGTCGAACTTGCGATCAGCATTGTTCCATCAAAGTGCAGATTGCTCGATTCAATTCCTGACAGGTTTATCTCATTCAGGATCTTTCGTTTTGAACAGTCGATGATTACAAGCGCCGACTTACCAGGAACCAAAAGATACTGACCGTAAATAACACCTCTTCCTGTATCAGCTACATTCAAATATGTCAAAAACTCCCCTGTTTTTACATCATAAAAACTAATTTTGGAACCGCCGACTACTAAACTCTGATCAACTACTCCGTAAAAGTGCCTGTCGTTTTCACGATCAGCTCTCACTATCTTGTATTTCAATCTCCCTGTTTTGGAATCAAGCGCGAAGATATTTCTGGAGTCAAGAGGGGAAAAGATGATAAGCTCTCCGTACAATCTCGGATCGGAGACTAACCAGGTAGCAGGTTTTGCGGCAGGGGCAATATCCCTTGTCGGCTGTTCAGCAATTTTATCATATTTATGCAGCCATTTTATTTCTCCACCAAATCCCACTGTACCGGCAATTCCGATATTCGTGCAATAGAAATATCCGTAAGGCGTAACAACTACATTGCCTGATACCGATTCACGTATGCTATTTCCAAAAAGATTAATCTGTGTAGTTCCGCTTGCAATATAGGTTTTATTCGTGATTTCACCTGTATTTTTATCAATAAAAAGAAAATAATGAATAAA
>JACQRL010000115.1 GCA_016206485.1 Planctomycetota bacterium
CTAAGAAATCACACGCTATAGTATTAAAACTTAAATTTTAGGAGGTATCATGAGAGAGTTCAAAGGAGACTGGAAAGATGTTTTCAAGCTTTTCCCTGTTTTTTTTGATCCTCGGAAATTAATATTAGCACTGACAGGACTTCTTGCGACTGTTCTTATTATTGGGCTAGTAACTTTCTGGGTAGCACAGGCTTATTCCGTACCTGAAAATATCAATCAAATCACTGTTGGAACATATCAGGGCAAACCAATATTCGCTTTTCCTAAAACACTGGCTCCCGACGAAATATGGAGCACTTTTTGTGTTTATAAAACTTTCATTCTTAAAAACGCGCCGTTCTATGCAAAGACACTCTATATTTTCGTGATAGTTCTGTTATTCTTCATGATTTGGAGCTACTTTGGAGGTGCTATTTGCAGATCAGCTGCATATGAGATTGCCAAAGACGGAGAAAGATTAGAATTAACAAAGATTAAAAAATTTGCAGTTAAGAGGTTTTGGAGCTTTTTCATGCCTCCTGTTATTTGCCTGCTCGGTTTTACATTTTTCTATATATGCAATATGGTTGGAGCTCTCGTGTTCAAAACAATAGATGTGCTCGCAACAGTGGCAAGTATTGGGAGTGTTGGAACATTTTTGGGGTCGCTTCTCTTTATCCTATGCCTTTTGGCAGGATTTATAATGGCGCTTATTTGTTTGGGTACAATATTCGGACTTCCTCTTTTTAAACCTGCTATTGCGGTCGAAGGTACCGAAGCATTTGATGCAGTTTCAAGAGGTTTTGCGTATGTATTTTCAAAACCATTTCACTTCATATGGTACCAAGTTATTGCGTTTATTTTCGGATGGATCTGTTTTGCTTTCATTTTCATAGTGGCAATTTTACTTTTAAAATTCGGGTCTGTGGCTGTTAGCAGCGGCTATTCGCTAGTTTGGAAGAGTAAAGGTGATTTCAAAGTGCTGAACAATTTTGCATGGCAGCATGTTCTATCAGAGAAGTTTAAAGATAATTGTTGTCTCACAGATGTAAACTGCAGCCTTATGACTACAATCAAACACCCATATCCAAAGTTGATGCATTTTGCTAATAAAATAGCAAATCCGGTTTATGATAGAAAAGCTCCGAATGGTAGGCTCATGAAGTTCAGTGGATACGTGGTATTGTTCTGGTTTATCTTAACTCTGGGATTTGTGTATTCATCCGTGCTTAGTTACTATTTCACAGCGCAAACTCTCATATACCTTCTGCTCAGGAAAAAAGTAGATGATATCGATATTAACGAAGTTTACCCTGAAGATGAAGAGCATGAATTTATAGAAGGGCAATCAGATCAGCCAAAGCAGGAACCACAAAAATAACGTCTGATCAAGAGAGCCGTCATCGTTAATGCGGTTCTTGGATAAAGTAGCGCATCAATATCACACTAAATACAGCGCTGTTGGCGTCATAATATCTCGTTTCTTTTATTATAGAGCTGGTTTAATATAATAGTAAATGGTGGAATCAAGAACATCTGGTGGAAGAAAACGTATCGGAGAAGTACTTCTTGAGCTGCAATTCATCACCAAAGATCAGCTTGTCGCTGCATTAAAACTCCAAAAACAAAACGGGCATAAAAGATTAGGTGAAATAATGATGCATAAAAAAATGATAAACCAAACTCAGTTGACAACAGCCCTTGCAAGACAATTTGGATACCAATATGTTGATTTAACAAAAACACAGCCGGAACAATCTGTTATAGATAAAGTACCACAGGCGATGTGCGAGGAATACAATATTATACCGTTAAAAAAGTCCGGAAATTCAATTGTTATCTGCATAGGAGACCCTTTAGATCTTGTCTCTATAGAAAATATCAGGTTTGCTTTGAATACTAATATCCAGTGTGTGTTAGCACCTCCTGAAGATATTAAACGTGCGATTAAAACATTTTATGGTGATGAAAAAGGTAAACTTTCTGATACGATTCTTGGTCTGGACAGTTCTGAAGACCCGGTGAAAAGTACGATTGACAAAGTTGATCTTAACAAAATTGCTGAAGAAGATGACGCCCCAATAATTAAATTTGTACATCAAATGATCGAATCCGCTGTTCAACAAAGGGCAAGTGATATCCACGTTGAACCGATGGAAGATAGAGTTCGCGCGAGATTTAGAATAGATGGTATCCTAAGAATAGCAAATGATGTTCCTAAAAGACTTCAGGGATCACTGCTATCCAGAATAAAGATAATGGCTGATATGGACATCGCAGAAAAAAGAAAACCGCAAGACGGTATTATCAGATTAAAAGCTGCAGGTCAAGATCTTGATATAAGAGTAAGTTCTATAGCATCTGTGCATGGAGAAGGTATAGTCATGAGGCTTTTGGACAAGCAAACAGGACTAAAAACACTGGAAGATCTGGGATTTTTTGCGAATGATTATAAAAAATTCAGGAGA
>JACQRL010000002.1 GCA_016206485.1 Planctomycetota bacterium
GATGAACAGTATTACAATTATGAATTTCATTTAGTAGAGTACTACTTCTCTTTTGTGAAAAAGAGTATGCTTAGAGATGCCTCGGTAAATATAGAAAAGAAAATCCGAGATAGGGAAGAATATATGAATACTAGTAAACAAAGCGTGATAATGGGGCTAACAAAGTGGGTTTATGACAGGATAAAAAGCAGGAATGCTATCGAAGTTTTCATTAACAATTTAGAAATGTTTGTAGCAGGTATCGAGGATAATGTAAGTTATTCCTTTTATATTAAAAGTGTTGAAGAGTATTTGCTCAAATATTTGAGTAATTCTAATCTCTATATTGCAAGGTCTGCATTAGGTGCTTTTAAGCATGCTAAAGATGTTAAGATCATATCTGAGCAACTAGGGAAAGGATGGAAAGTAGAACCATATTTAATCGACTCCTTTGGGGAATTAAATGCTATCCAGTTTAAGGAAAAAATTGCAGAGTTTTTGTCACAAAAAAATGATTGTGAAACAATTTATACAGACCCAAAATCATTAGAAGCTGTGAAAATGGACATTGAAAAGAAGAAGATAGCTAATGAAAACACTCGTTCTGCCATTAGAACATTGGTTAAGTTTAATGCTGTTGAATATGTAGAAAAGATTGCTGAAATGCTTGACTCTGAAAGGAGTGATCTAGTCTGCGATGCGATGTGGGCCATATCGAGTTTTAAGATGACTAGGTATAATGAAAAAATATCTTCGTTCCTAGATAACGACGCCTTGCATTTGCACAGTAAATACGCTAAAAGTTTGATCCAGGAAAGTGCATTACAGACTCTTGGGGAGTTACGTGCGATTGAATATGCAAGTAAAGTTTCAAAATTTCTTGAACACAATTCCATGAAAATAAAAGCAATTGATTCACTGGGATCTATGAAAGCTGCGCAGTATGAAGATAAGCTGTTGGAGATGTTTGAAAATGGAGGTGACAAGGTCAAAAGTCATATCATTGAAGCATTTGGTAATATGGGACTCAAAAAACATGCGAAGATGATAGCTGGTTATTTGGATAGTGATTGTGTCGCATTGGTAGCAGCTTCAATCAAAGCACTGGGTGTGTTGGGTGCAAGAGAGTATGAAGAGAAGCTTAGGGGAATGAGAGGAGATAAAAGAATGGTAACGATGAATTCTGAAAGGATTCCCAGAGTTTCTGATTGTGTTGAGCAAGTGTTGAAAGAATGGGAGTTGCAGGATGGCAAATAACTTGTTCTAATGATTTGTGCGCCACCAATCTCCGAATGCTTCTATACTCTTATGATCAGTATGGTAATGGTCATTCAGTAATTTCAGGAGATCTTCACGCAATGGACCATGAAACTTCGTATAGTTTTTGAGCACGTCATCGGTCACTTTATCATAATGCATATCCAAAAGAGTCTCTATTAGCTCCAATTGTATGTCAGCATCTGAAATGTTTGTGAATTTTTTGTAAATAATATCAGTAGATCCGGGGATTTTCTTTTTTTTTGCAAGTTCAAGCCAGCATGAGAGAAAATCGCTATCGCTCTTTTGCAACATGGTAAGAATTACGTCATCCCATTCATTTTTTCGGGTTTCTTTAAATAACTCGCACAATGCTGCCTGAAGTTGTCTGTCATTTTCCTTAGTCAGACGCACGATTAAATCTCTGCATTTTGAAACAAGTTCACGATGGTTGGTTAGAAGTTTTAATCCGTAAATTTTTTCCTGAGTTGTTCCGCTTTCAAGAAGATGCGTGATTTCTTCCGCATGATCAGATTTATGCGCTTTCCCCAGGTATATAATCAGACAGAAAATTGCAAGAGCAGTACAGGAACAAAAAACGCTTGCGGCGAAATGCTTTTTATTTTTGCTCAGCATGAGCTGTCTGACAAGCGCTATTATGGCAAGTGCCACCGCAAAAAGTATCACGATTAGAGGCGTAGAAGGTAGCGAGAAGTGCCAGGAGATTTTCATCCCGACAAAACTTACTGCCACAGCAAAGATCCAGCCGAAAATCAGCCTGCGCTTTATGTCAGGGAAAATAAGCATTGATGTCACCGATGGGATCACAAGATAGCTGAATACAAGGAAAACTCCGACTAGTGAGACTGAACTTGCGACTACTACGCCGAAACTCATGTAAAACAGAAAATCGATGAATCTGACCCCTAATTTTGCTGCATCATTTGTTTCATATGAAAATGTAAGCGAGAAAAATTGTTTTCGAAGTAAGTAATGAAATAAACCGACAGCAGCGTATATAATTGCAGTGATGACTACCTTATCTTTTGTAACCCAGAGAATATCTCCTTTTAGAAGTCTGTCGAGCTCATGCGACCCTATGGGACTTTTTGACAGAATTATTAATGTCAGGGCAAACGCAACGGTGTAAGTTATTCCGACGATTGCTTCAACCGGGACCGTTTGATTCCTGCTTCGCGATATCGAAAAAATAGCCGCTCCAATCAGAGTAAAGGCAATAGAATATAAATAAATTGCGGTCTCCTCTTTACCATGCTCGTATCCTAAATATATCCCGACAACCGCTCCGAGCGCAGCGATTTGAGCGAGCGCGAGATCAACAAAAATGACATTTCTGGCGATCACATGAATTCCAAAATAAACATGTATTCCCGCCAGAACTACGCTAGCCAGGAATGGCCATATCAGAACATCCGGAAGGCTCAGTATATCAGTCATACGTGTTAATCGTCTTTCGTAAGGGCATCAATCAAGTTATCAATCAGGTCTTCACAGGATGTAATTGAATCTGTACCGCCAACATCAATGTAGGCTACGATAAGTTTGGCGTCGAGATTATCTGAAACATACTTTGCCGGATCAATAGGATAAAAGTTATTTGTGATGACGAATTTGACGTTATGCTCTTTGCCGATTTTTACTATGGACTCCTTACGTTTTGGTTCAGGAGGTATTCCAGGCCTTTCTTCTATCTCTCCAACGATCTCTAATCCAAATCTTTTTGCAAAGTAGACATATGTTTTGTGATAAGTAATAATCCCTGAGCCTTTGAGCTTCAGCATCTGTTTCAGCCATCCGCCAAGTTTGTTATCAAGCTTTTTTGTTTGAAGGTAATCAAGTAATGTTCCGCGCTCCAGTTTTCTTGTGAGAATTTCACCGGCATCTTTCCCGAATTCTTTGAGTAATTCGTCACCGAATAATCTTTCATCTATTTTATGTTTATACGCAATGAGATTTTTCCCGATTGTTTCTTTGTGCTTGCCGAGAAGTTTTATAAGCCGTTCTCCGATGTTCTCCGCTATTATTTTTATATTGACAGGATCCAGCCACACGTGCGGGTTTCCCTGTGGATGTATGTCTCCCCAGGCCCTTGAAGTTTCGGAAGGGAGTTCAAGGATCGATATGTTTTTTGAAATTTGCAGTCTTCCCAGCTGACTTGTTGATTGTATATTCGGATTTCCGGAGCTTTGGATTATATTGTCTGCCCACAGTTCCAGTCCTAAACCTGTCTCAACGAACAAATCCGCATCTTTCGCTAGCTGGCTCATATTTGGGGTTGGAATAACGTAATGGGGATCCTGCAGGGGATGTGAAAGTGCATCAACTTTTACAAGTTCTTTCCCGATTTCTTCAGTTATCTGTGCGAGAAAATTCAGAGTTGTAACAACTTTAATTTTTTTCTCCTGTATTGCGTTATTATATCCAGGTATCAGAAGCAATAAGACGTACAAACAACTTTTTTTCATATTTTCTCCCTAA
>JACQRL010000003.1 GCA_016206485.1 Planctomycetota bacterium
TTAATCTTTATTTATTTCTTTTAATTTACCTTCTGCCCACATCCAATATGGGCCTGTATATTCAAATGCAACACTTTTACTTTCTTCAATTAATATTTGTTTTGTGGTGAGTTTACCAAAAACATCTCCATAAATACCCTTCCATATTTTTGGTAAAGCAAAAATTTCTAATTTATGAGATCCTGTATCTATGATAATTCTTGTACTGCTGTATTTAAATATTGTAATTATATCTCTATCATCAATTTTAATGCCATAATTATTAATTGCAATCTGCTGACTGGGTGGAATAGCATAGATTAGAAGAATGCCTGTTTTAGGGGTCGTGGATAAATCAAAATTGTAATTTTGTTTCCCCCCTTCTAATTTTTTCTTTTCTAACCCAGATTCAAGCGTTGCACAGCCAACAAGAAAAATTAAGGGTAATAGAATAATTATTTTAATATTTTTAAACATAACGAGAATCTCATCTGTACGGCTTGTCCGTATCTGCCCCACGCAATGGCTGAGTTATTTTTTAATCTCACTTACTTTTCGCACCATGTCACTGAAATCACCAAAAGCATCCTTGGTCTTTTCGTGCTTGATCAGGAAGATTTGTAACTCTTTCGGTTTTCCTGTGAGCAAGAGACCATCGTCTATTTTCTCGTGCTGAATAGCATCAGGATGATCTTGCAGGAATTTCTTGATCCAATCATAGTTGAGCATCGCCATCCGCAGAGTCGGTTCGATTTGTTCAATCCGTATAAATGTGTGGATTGGTAATAGGTGCCCTTTGTAGAAATCATTCTCTTTTAGATCAGGGTTCTCCGGAAAGAGGTCAAGAAACAGGCGTCCTTCTACTTTCACCAGGTGGACTACGAACTTCCCCTCTTTCCCATCGGCATCTATATAAAGAAGGCGGTATTCTTTCTCATTGCTCTTCGTGAAAATCCATCTTTCCTCAAAGTTTTTTTCTGACCACTCGCCCACAATGGCGGGATCAAAAACCAAGTCCTCGTCTGTGTAAAGCGGATGGAGAGAAGGAACGCACCCTACAAGAGCAACCAGAACTACAACGCCAACTAACCAAAAGCACTTGTTCACTATCTTGCTCCTCGTTTCAATACCCAACATTGCGGTTAAGAGGCTGGCAAAGGAGCGTAGCGGATTTGCCAGTCCTTCTTGAACCGATTGGGCACTTATTTTGCTAATCTTTTAATGTTCATTCGGTATGGCGCTAATACGGTTTCTCTTTCGTCTTCTAGGTTCAAAAAATTTATTTTAAGGCGGTATCTTGGTGTAATTAACGCCTTAGAGAGTTCTTCTTTCAATTCATCCTTTTTTGTTTTTCTTAGGAAGTCATCTTTTTCTGGATCAAAATACTCATTTCCTGAGTCATCATAAAGAACATTGTCTCCCTCGAAGAAGACACCGTCTATTGCTTTATTGTCTTTTTCAAATTCGATACAAGACACATCAATACTAATGCCTCTGGCAGATGAAGGGATATAAAAGAGGTTTTTAAAATACGGTTTAAGAGCTTGCTGAATGAATTTAAATGACTCTTTGAATTGATCGGATTCTTCAATTTGAAAAACATTGTCAATCATGTCTGCTTTTGTTCGTGTCCTAAAACTTCCTGTTGAGTCAAAATAAACCTCAAACAATAATCCATTAAGCAAATGAAAACTTATACTTTCGTTTGTTTTGCTGAGATTGCCTTGCAAATTATCCAAATACAACACTGCCTTTTGAGCAGAGCCACATGCTGCTTGATATATGTTTCTTCCCAAAACAAATATTTCATCTTTAGTTAATTGTTCTAGATTGCTTTGATTAATCTTGGAGATTGATGGATTCTGTACGTACCAATTATAGCTCTTGAGTCCATCAATTATTTCACGTGCAATATCAGATGAGCGTGGCTTAAAGCCGGAATCTGCTAATGCAGTTTCACTGTATTCTGGCAACAATTCTTCGGTGACAAAAGAATAGTTGAAATAAAAATCACCCATAAGAGAAGTGTGCTCCCATGATATTTGGTGACCGCGAGTAGATGAGCTTAAGGTATTTCTTACCCTCTTAAACAAGTCTTCAATAGTAATGTCTGGCGTGGACACATGCTTGAGGAACGCATCTGTGTAAGCTCCGTTTTGGCCATCACCATCGTATGCAACTTGACCTGGGGATGTAGCGTATCCGATTATCATTCCTTTTGGGGCATATACTGGTGCTAGTCCTCTTGAATCTGCTCCACGCCATCTGCGCTCGTATGGGTTATTTCGGCACGCATCTAACATAATAATATTCGTCTTATTTGTGCCTCTTTCCATAATTTCTATCACTTTATCCAAAGGTAGCGAAGAATACTTGGCGTCAATTTCTTTATCGAAATTAGTATCTATAGCGGTTAGGTAATTTTTTCCCTCTATCTGCATCCCATGACCTGCAAAAAAGAAAAGAGCAACTTCACTATCATTAAGATGTGAAGAAAACTCATTTAGCCCTTCTTCCATTCTCTTATTTGTCGCATCTGTTTGTTTAAATGTCTTAAAGCCAAGTTTGACCAATCTTTCTTGGACAGCATTAGCATCATTCACGGGATTCTTTAGGGGTGAGCCCGGGTAAGTAGAGTTACCAATTATTAGGACGATTTTATTCATAATATTTATCCACCCAACTGAAATCAGCGGCTCACCGTAGGCGAGTCCACTGGAGTGAGTGGTTAGACATATTTATTTCCTTCTAAAAAGATACTTAAATTTTTTTATTAAATAATTGAAATTTAAGCCTATGCCGAAAAGATTTGGCTTCAACTCAAGAGCATCAATATTGTTATTTGAAAGACCTACTAAAGCTTTGATACGAACAACAACATTAGAGATAGCCCTGTAATCTATGATTACGCTTTTCGTTTCTTCGTATATCGGATCTATTAAACAATGCCTCAAAGATTCATCCTTTAATTCGACTTGTATGAAATCTGTCTTAAAAACAGTGCATTTTCTTTCTTCATTTTGACTACTATCGAATAGTTGGCCCAGCGCTTCCACATGTCGTTGTTCAATGGATAGCGGTAATTCCTTAATTAGTCTATTGAGTTCATCCGAATAACGTTTAAACAAATCAACAAAATAAATAATATACCCTTCAATTTGATCTGGATGATATAATTTATCTCGATGACCCTTTACTTGAGAAAGCAAAGATTCTAATTTTGATATGGCATGGTTGGTATTTTCCCGCCATTCACTTAAATGTTTAATAATATCTTCTATACCTACGCCAGTGTAGTCTGTCATACCAGAAATTATTGATCTTTTTCTACCCATTTTTATAATTTATTTCTGCCTAACGGTATGCAGTTCAGCCGCACGATTTAACATGTCGGCTGCAACCGTTGGTTAGGCGAAGTTTAAATTTTAACATAATCAAACAATTCTAATACGTTTTGAGAATTTTCTGTCTTAATATTTCGTTTTCCATATTTACCAGTAAATTCACCTTTTTCTTTTCTCTCCTTAAATGTTTTTTCAACAACGTGCTTTGCAATTTCTTCATTTGCACACTTAATCTCATTTCTATAATTTTTCAGTCTTTCTTCAGCGAGTTTGACGTATTCATCAGAAATTTCAATTCCTATGAAAGCATGCCCCAATATTTTTGCAGATACTAATGTTGTCCCGCTTCCACAATAAGGGTCAATAATTACCCCTTTTTTCTCATCCATAATAGAATAAATTACCCTAACAGGTAATGCCAAAGGAAAAGGCGCAGGATGGGTATTTTTCTTTTCGGGTGGAAAACGCCAGATTGAAGTCTGTAATGCATGTTTAGGTTTTAATTCTTCACCTATTAATTCCTTTCCTTTTGGTTTGTAAAGCCAATATACCCTTTCTTCTACCTGCCAGAATCTCCACCCTCTAATATTTGCTGCGATCATCCTATTCCAGATTATCTCTTGTCTGATTGTCCATTTTGTTTTTCTTAGCCAATCCATAGGATGAAACATTTCTCCTCTTTCCCACCTGATTTTATGATTGTAAAAGAAAGAACCATCAGGTCTTGTAATTCTGTAAACTTCATTTAAAACATCTATTTGACTTTTTTGATATGAATCTTCTGGGAATTTATCTGTAGCCCCTGAATATTTTACATTTGTAACAAGCCAACCCTTCTTATTCTCACCTTTATTATAAGGTGGAGATGTTACTCCCAAGTCAAGAATTCCATCTGGTAAGGTTTTCAAAATAGTTAAAGCATCTCCTTTAACTATTTTATTCAAATATTCATTCTCACTCATTTGCCTTTCCCTCTAAGAATTCATAAAAAACTTTTGATATATATGGTTCGTATTTTGTTAATTCATCTTTGTTTAAAAGATATACAATTCTTAAATTTGGACTTTTAATAAAATCCTTGTAATCAAAATCGGCACTTCTTAGAAATTGCCCTTCTGTGCTTTTGCTTCCTTTTAATTTCCTCTGCCATTTTTGTATTTTCATTTCCAAATTTTTCACAAAGTCTGAAAAGGTAAAAGGGAACTCAATAATATAAATAAGTTTGCCATCAACGAATCCACTTACTAACATATTTAAATCTTTTTCATGTTTGTCCTTCTCTAATCTTAAGGAAGTATAGTCTGTAAAATTTCCACCGCCATTTAATTTTGCGGGACTTGATTTTCTTTCACCTCTTTTATATTTTTCAGACTCTTCGGTATTAAAATTTTTAGGTTTGGCTTCACATTTTAGGGTTTTTCCTGAAATAAATGTATCTTGCTTAAAACCATTGTAACCTATTTTACTTTCTTTATGTTCATATCCCGCTAAAGTAACTGTTATAAATTCTCTGATTGTTGATGAA
>JACQRL010000116.1 GCA_016206485.1 Planctomycetota bacterium
GTTATATAAGGTAGCGCGTATAATGCGTAGCGCGCAGCATGATAATACATTTTAATTAAAAATACAAAATATTTAGTCGTTCTCTTTCTGGCCACCGGTAAAAATCTCCGTTCCTAAAGAACTAATTGGTTTAAATCCAACAACATAAAGAATTGCCCTTACCGGAGAAATCGCCTCAACTTCTTTAACTTCCCTAACACTGCTTCCAAAAATCATAGCAACCATAAGTCTAAACAGAGCAGATAAAAAAAATAAAGCATGCAAAGGATATGACAAAAATATTGTGACACCAATAAGATTGATCTCCCCTGAAAGGTGTGGAATAAGAAGCCCCCCAAAAGTTGACCCTGCAAAAACTCCTGCCATTACGAGCAGATTATAATAAGCTACGCACCGTGCCCTTTTTGCAGGGGTAACAGCATCGAAAATGAAATTGCTTGCGCATAAATTGAATCCGCCCCAGACAATTCCCGTAACCGCCATGACAGCTGTTAAATAATAAAAATTGGAAGAGATTATCCACAGCAAAGGGAGAACAGCCGAAAGGAATGCGTTTAATCTCAGTATCATAACATTTCCGAATTTATCAGACAGCGCTCCCCATTTATCAAACGTCATGAACTGCGCCGCAAATGTGGAAAGAGTAATCACAAAAAACTGTATATATGAAAACTGAAGGTCTCTCAAAATATATAAAGCGACATATGGTCCGACAATAAAGGCAGCAAAGTATACAAACGTAACTAATAAAACAAATCTCAGAAAGTTTGATTTCGTTCCCCTGCACAGAAAATCAATAAACGAAAATTTCTCTTTAACATCAAGCCGCGATAGCTCAACGTTTCTGACTTTTACCAGACAATAAGCAGATAAAAATCTTGCTATACACGCAGCTCCAAAGATGATCCCGAATCCGATCAGCAATAGTTCAAGTTTGCGGAAAATATCCAGGATCAGCCCTCCTATAATAATTCCCACCAACGTAAACAGAGCCGCCATTTTGTTTCTCCGCCCGAAATAGCTGCCTCTTATCTGAACAGGAATCAGTTCCCCCATCCAGACGTTCCAGGCCGGAGTTACAAAATGAACAAAAGCAAAATAAGCAACAGCAAATATAAGTAAAAGAAATGTGCCGCAGGAAGGAAATAGTACAGGCATACAAAAGATCGGGATCCATACTATCGCCTGTAATATAACCCCCCATAAAACAAACGATCGAACGCTTCGAAGCTTATCAAGAAAAACCAGAGAAATATTCTGCGCAAGCGCTCCTATAAAAAGCGGAAGCGTTGCTATAAGACCAAGATAAAAACTGTTCACGCTTAGAAAAATCGCCCAGGGCTGAAAATAGTTCTCTCCAATACCAAGCATAATTGAGTAAAAACACCCATCCGTAGTAGAGTAGCTTAAACTTTTCCTGTCGTAATCTATCTGAACTGAATCTGATTGGTTATTATTTTTAGTAGTCACAAAGTCATATCGACAACCAATACAGTCTAACGAGTCTGACAAATCTATATGGTCTTATGGTCTCACTCCCGACTATTAAGACTCATTAGACTCTAGTAGATTCGTCAGATTCGTTAGACTATGTAGACTTGTAAGACTATTAAGCTTAGATAATTTTCTTTTTAATAGCAGATTTGCGCGCAGGGACTTTTGACATTACTTGTTCACAGAGTTTTTTGATAGCATTTACATCCATATTGAGCATGCTCATCAGCTCTGCCCTTGATGCATGTTCGATAAAGGTGTCAGGCACCGCTACAGGAATGAACTTGCTTGTGGATATACCATGCTTAACACATTCTTCAAACACTGCGGATGAAAACCCACACTGATACGCATGATCTTCAAGGATTAGAATTTTATTATAATCATTTACTAATGATTTGACCAACTCAACATCAAACGGCTTGACAAACCTTGCATTTGCAACCGCAATGCTGTCAATTTGATCTCTAACATAGAGCGCCTGTTTAACCATATTTCCCAGGGCAAGTATGGCAACATCCTGTCCTTCACAAAGCATTTCGCCCTTACCTAACTCAAAACGTGCATTTCCATTTCTTTCTATATTTAAAATATTCTCCCTGGGATATCTTATGGCAGTGGGAAACCCTATCTTAAATGACAGCTCCATCATTTTATCGAAATCATAAAAATCTGCCGGAGCCATAACGACCATATTCGGGAACATCCTCATATATCCGATATCAAACAGCCCATGATGAGTCGGACCATCTTCTCCAACTAAACCTGCTCTGTCTATAGCAAACACAACAGGAAGTTTCTGCAGACAAACTTCCTGAAATATCTGATCAAACGCCCTCTGTAAAAACGTGGAGTAGATGGCACACACCGGCTTCATGCCTCCATGCGCAAGCCCCGCCGCGAATGCGATCGCATGCTGTTCACTAATTCCTACATCAAAGGTTCTTGTGGGAAATTCGCGCCCAAATTCATCAAGACCTGTTCCATCAGGCATTGCCGCAGTTATCGCAACAATAGATGGATCATTCGCAGCATATTTTTTAAGAAGTGAAACAAACGTGCTGGTAAATGTCTTTTTCTCCTGCTTATAAAGCCTGCCGCTCGGTTCTATTTTCGGCGCGTCATCCGGGATTTTATTAGACTGAACATTAACCGGCTTATGAAGTCCAAACGGATCCGTATCAGCAGCCGGGTGACCGCATCCTTTTTTAGTAATCAAGTGGAGAAGAGTCGGACCTTTCCTCTTTCTGATATTTGTGAGTATTTTTATGAGGAGTTCCATGTTATTTCCATCAACAGGCCCATAATATTTGAATCCGAATGCAGTAAAGACATTTGGGAATAGAGTTTGATAGAATCCTCTCCTCACACTGTCGAAAACCTTCTCAATTGACTGTCCATAAGGGATTTTCATCAGCACAGACTTCAATTCTTTTTTTATATCACTGTAAACCTGAGCGCTCCTCAAAGACGCAAAATAATTTGAAATCGCTCCGATTGTAGGAGCAATTGAAAATCCATTATCGTTCAAAATAACCAGAATATCTTTATCTGAAGATGCGATATTATTAAGCGCTTCATACGACACACCGCAGGTAAGAGCTCCATCTCCAACTACCGAAATAACTTTTCTTTTTCTCCTAAGAAAATCATCTGAATTGACTATACCAAATGCGGCTGATAAAGCTGTCCCAACATGTCCGAAATTGAAAGGATCATATTTTGACTCATCTTTCCATCCAAAACCGCTAAGACCTCCTTTATTCCTTAATGAATCAAAATTCTCAAATCTTCCCGTAAGAAACTTATGAGTATAGGTCTGATAGCTGCCGTCCCAAACAATCACATCTTTATCAAGATCAAAAACGTAATGGAGCGCTATTGTAAGATCAACAACACCGAGATTCGACCCCAGATGCCCTCCATTTTTCATTACAACATCAATAATTTTGCTTCTTGACTCGTCTGCTATCTTTTTGAGGGATGCAAGATCACATTTCTTAAGAAGTTTGGGTGTTTTGGAAATTTTGGGTAGCAGCTCGTGATTCATACAGCCCTGCTATAAATGAAATCAATATAACTGCTGATTGGCTTTTCATCAGGAAGATTTAAGGACTTTAATAATCTTTTCGTTTTGATATATGATCCGTCAGCCAGTTTTTTCAATATTTGTTTTTGGCCTGTGCAATCAAGCAGATCGTCCACTGCCTGAAACAGTATTCCTAAAATCCTGCCAAAATGATCAAATTTTCTTCCCTTATTTAAATTCAATATCTTCATGGTTGTGAGTGAGGATAGTATAAAAAGTGAAGAGGTTTTTTTCTCATATAATTTAATCCTTGTGGCAAAATTATCATTTTTCGCGTTTAAATCCTGATATTGCCCCTCAATAAGCTCATTAACGCATTTACTCGCTATTGAAGCAATATCTGAGCCAAGAGATGGCTTATATGCCTTAAGTGCTCCGAATGCAGCTGACAACAAAAGATCTCCTGTGAGAACAGCTGTAGCTTCGGAGAATTTTTTATGGCACGAGAGTTTGCCTCTTCTGTAGTCAGAATCATCCATACATGGGAGATCATCGTGAACAAGAGAGAAGTTATGGATAAGTTCAACCATCACCGCGGCAGGAACTATATTTTTCCAATCTTTATGAAAAGAGTCGCAAAATCTTTTCATCAATAGCGGCCTGATTCTTTTAGCATTACCGGTTACAGAGTATTTGCAGGCAGGAAATATCCCATTTTTGGAGGGGAGAGATCGGGATAAAACGTTTAAAAGTTCTTTTTCTACGGTCTTAAGAAAGGACCTGTCGCCGAGAATTTCATTTAATTTTGAAGTCTTTTTGCTCAATTATTTTGTTCCTTTCAGTGACAAGAACTTTTATTTTTTCTTCGCAACTGTTGAGTATCTCATAGCATTTCTTTATTGCGCCGATTCCCTTTTCATACTGCTCCAGAGATTCTTCAAGACCGAGCTCGCCTGATTCGAGTTTATGAACAACATCTTCAACTACTTTCTGATAATCCTCAAACCGCTGTTCCTTAGGCATAGTTCACATTATACAAAACCCGCTTACCTTGCCAATTAATCGTAGAGCGTAGATCGTAGAACATAGATCGTAGGGAAATTTAAGAAATAAAACATCGTATGGCAAATTGATTCGTTATGCAGAAAACAAACAATTTTTACGGGTATTTTAAAGGAA
>JACQRL010000117.1 GCA_016206485.1 Planctomycetota bacterium
ATCCCACCCTGCCCACCATATTTTGCAGCCTTTTAAAGGCGCTTTCTAAAACCTTCGCATCAAGACAGTTTGCTGTGACGGATTTGTTGTAGCTGCCACAAATTTTGGTCCAGTTAATGGCAAATTTAGTACGATTTAACCGTTAGATTGATTACTGCTTGAATTACTTTTTAGAATTTTGGGTTATTCTGGTAAAAACAATTTTTCCACACCCTTGAAACTCGGTTGAAAATCCATCGATTTTGCCTTGTGTGTCTGTAGAGAAGTTAAAAAACTGATCTGCTAATTTGTCAATAAAATCCTTATTTTCGAGTTCGGAAAGAAACACATCATAGTGATAGTGCGCGAGATTTCCTTCAAAAATTCCATAGATTGCTTTTAGTTTTCCATCATTATTTACAATTTCAATCTTTCCATATCCCTTGTTTTCATATATTCCTGCGTAATCGCTGAGTGGGTGAGAGTGCTTTGTATTAATGATCTTCTCATCTTTAATTTTCTTTCGCTGCTCCTCTGCCTGTTTGTTGGAAGCTTCGATCTCTTTCCAGATTGTCTCATTTTCATTTCCAGGTGTAAATCCGAGCAGTCTATCTATAATATTTCTGGCTAATGAACCGGAAACTGGAAATAATGTTGCGTTATTAAATACAACCACGCCTATTCTTTTATCTGGTACTAACATTATCGAAGTAACGAATCCATCTATTGCTCCATTGTGACTTAACATCTTATGCCCTCTGTATTCCGAAATATTCCACCCGAGCGCATATGCATAGGCTTTTAAATTGCCCTGAATCGGCAAATCTCTTGCCATATGAGATGAGTGGACAACTTTAAGATTTTCTTCGGAAATAATTCTTTTTCCCTCATACTCACCTTTGTTTAGGTTTAGTATCAGCCATTTCGACATATCCTCTACATTGGAATTTATGGCTCCTGCTGAGCCTATCATATCCAGTTTTCTAAACCCTATTTTTTTTATAAGCTTCTGCTCTTTTGTCAGTGAGATTTCATGTATATAAGGTAGCGAATAGTCATCAGATTGCTGTGAGACTGTAACAGAAAAGTTCGAATTGCCCATTCCAAGAGGTGTGAAAATATATTTTCTTGTAAGTTCTTCCCACGACGAATCCGCTATAATTCCTGCAGTATAACCTGCTGCTGTATACATGAGGTTGCTGTATTGGAATGTTGATCTAAAATCTTTTGTTGGCTGCAGGTAGCGCAGGTTGTTAAAAAGCTCCTTCCTGTCAAACTGTCCGTTTAGCCATGCAAAGTCATGACCTGGTAGTCCGGATCTATGGCACATCAAGTCAGTAAAAGTCATTCTTTCCGTTGCAAAACTATCATGCATTTTAAACCCAGGAAGATATTCTTTAATCGGTTTATCCCACTGGATCATCCCTTTGTCGGCAAGAATTCCTATAACTGCTGCAGTAAAAGCCTTCGATGTTGAAGCGATTGCAAAAAGCGTTTTAGTCGTGACCGGCAGCTTCTTTTCGAGATCTCTATAACCATATCCTTTGGCATAAATTGTCTTATCTTCCCAGATGACTCCAATTGCGATCCCTGGTACCGCAAATTCTTCCATTGTCTTTTTTATGTGCTCATCAAGCCCTTCAAGTAAAGAATCCTGCGAGTGCGACGGAACTGTCAGAAAATTTAATAAAATGAGCGATGTAAAAACTAATAGGATCTTCTTCATCAGAGCATATTAGTGTATTTGACAGTTTTGTAAAGACTCCTCCTGGAATTCTACCTCAGCTGACGTATTGAAAATTGCGTATATCTCTCACCTTTTAAAAGCTTAATACGTCTATTTATTAATAATGAAATGGCAAATTTATTTCAATCCGGAATAAACAATGGAATTAATGTAAAATTGAAACTTGACACATCCCGTTTGGACATGCGATTGCGGAAAGAACAAAAATAGCGACATCATTGATTATCTGCTGTTGAGAACCAATAAATTATCAGTAGTGTCTGAATAACAGACATCTGTCTGCAAATTAGACACTCCGAGCGTCTTAAAATAATTGCTCGCGTAATATACTGAAAACCCTTCTATCTAGGGGGGTCATTAACAATAGTTTGGCACGGCACTTGCAATTTATGTGTGAATGAAAATCTACAGTTTGTGTGACTGGGAATCTGAGAAGTTCACAAACTGCATAGACCTAATAAAAATTTCGTTTAATTAAGGAGGCTAAAATGAATAAGGTAATGAGTGGTTTAAGTTTATTGGTTCTTCTTTCAGTGACTTTCAATCTTACAGCTGATCAAAAAAAAGAAAATCGACGCAATAATGTCATAACTACTACCAACATCGGAAATAACATTGTCATTTTGTTGGAGGATGGCTGGAATAACTTTGTGATTTGGACCGATCCAGGCGACGGACTGGTTGTATGGGAAGATTATGGCGCGGATTCAACTACTTTGGGCAATCTTAATCTTGGTGATAAGTATGGATACAAATACAGCAACCTGACTCTTATCGGTGATTTCGGGGATAAAACCAAACGTAACACAACAAATTTTCTGTATGTTCCAGGTATTCTTGATTCTATGCATTTTACAGGGACATACGGAGGATCAGAGTAGCGCATTTTGCGCCGCTCTGATTTCAGTAATTTTGATAGCCGGTGACCTGAACAGGGATGTAACTTGTCGTTGTTGTTCCATTTCCCAATTGTCCGGAACTGTTCAGTCCATATGTTAGCACATAACCAGCAATCACTACCGCAGAATGAAAATAACCAGCAGAAATATTTGATGGATATATTACTCCTGTAGCCATTGGGGTATTAACGCTTTGAGCAAAAGTGCCAAGCTGCCCAAATATGCTCTATCAGCGCAGAAACCGACGATTGCAAATGAGCACGAAGTTTTCCAGAAATTATGCCTACTTGTTAGCACACAGCTTTTCGTCTTTTGTTAACTCGTGGGGAATAAACTGTATACTTTTATGCTCTATATTAGTAACAAATGAAAGAACGTGAGCTTTACGAACAGCTGGTTTCAGACCACTATGAGCTGGCATATAGGCTTGCGTACCGGCTCAGTGGAGACCGCGATGCGGCCGAAGACTTGGTACAGGAAACATTCTACGATGCCTGGAGATCCATACGAACACTCAAAAATCCTTCGTCAGCTAAGGCCTGGCTTATAACAATATTAAGGCACCGTTTCTACCGCTGGTCAAAGAGCTGCAAGAAACGAAAAGAAATATCATTTTCAGAAGTTGGCCATGAATTTGTCGCCGCTGATAAGGTTAATTCAATAGATCAGGAAAAATTACAGGATGCACTGAACACGCTTGATTATGGCCAGAGAGAGATCTTTCTACTGGTTTATTTAAGGGATTTAAAATGCCGTGAAGTCGCCGAGATGCTGAATCTCCCGCTTGGGACGGTGCTTTCAAGGACGGCGCGTGCAAGGCAGGCTCTTTATAATTATCTGTTAAATGATGAACCCGCGCTCTCTGTTCATAGATCCAGAGACACGTTTGTAAGCCGTTTATTCAGGTGGGGAAAGTAAGTTATGTCTGATAAAGATAAACTCCGGACAGCAATGAAAGAGGTAATCACTTTGCCTTCGGATGACCCGCTTCGTTTGGAAGTAGAGTCACAGATCTCACAGGCAGGAGAGTGGGCTGAAAAGGAGTGGCTGGATCTCCTGATTATTGATGAAAAGATGAAACTTGCCCTTCAGAAAGTGGAAGTTCCCGCAGATATCCGTGAAAAGCTTCTTTTAATCCCTGAAGAATCTCCACGACGTTTCACCCTGCATTTGCGCCCCGGATTTTTAGCCGGAATGTCTGCGATCGTATTGTTGATAGTCGCGATAATTTTTTTCTATAACAAACATGTAAAGAGCAATCAGGTTCAGTCCCTTATTGTCCTTGCGATCAATGACCATATTAATAACAGGAATATTGAGATTTTTTCAGGGGACATTGACGGATTAAAAAGTGAATTAAAAAATCAGGTGGATTTTGATGTCATACTGCCAAAATTCCAGCCTGATCTCTCAGTTGTCGGCGGAAGATTATGTAAGATGGTTACCTATCCGCTTGTATATACATTATGGAAGGACCGCTCCAGAGAATATTCTCTGTTTCAATTCAAGCTTTCCGATCTTGGCATTGATCCGTTTAACGAGCCGAGATTTATTACTCCTTCTGATGGCGGAGCGCTCCATAAATCCCCCTGTGAAGTTTTGTGGTGGACAGATGAATCTTACGGTTTTATTCTTGTGGCGGAAAGAGGTGAGTTTCTCAGGGATATCAAGCCTCTTATGACCAGCCGAAAAGGATAACATGTATCTTGTAAGACTTGCGTTAAGAAATCCATACTTTGTCATAGTTCTTGTACTGCTAATCAGCGTGTTCGGTTTGATAGCGATCAATAGGATTCCCACAGACATACTTCCTCAGTTTAAAACCCCTGCAGTACAGATTGTCACATTTTATCCCGGTATGCCTGCTGAAACAGTTGAAAGGGATATATCCACCAGAATGCAGAGATGGACAGGACAGTCTGTAGGTATCGAGCATCAGGAGGCAAAATCAATGCTCGGTGTTTCGATAGTAAAAGATTTTTTCAGGGAAGATATCGATCCAAATACCGCAATGGCTCAGGTGACATCATATGCGATGTCAGATTTGTACTATCTTCCACCCGGGACAGTACCTCCGATGGTAATGCCTTTCGATCCGACAGCATCGGTTCCTCTGTGTCTGCTTACAGTTAAAAGTGACTTATATAACGAGACAGAACTATATGACATCGCATATTTTCAGCTTAGAAACAGACTTCAGGCAATTCAGGGAGTTATTGCTCCTGCCGTGTATGGAGGAAAGCTAAGAAGAATTCTCACTTATATCGACAGTAATAAACTTCAGTCAAGATCTCTGTCGCTTATGGATGTTGTTAATACTTTACACAAATTCAACGTGTTTATCCCTACAGGAAGCGCAAGGATGGGAAATATAGAATACCAGATTGAATCCAATTCAATGGTTCCCGCAGTCTCACAGCTTAATGATTTTCCCATAAAGCTTGATGGGAAGGCGCCGGTGCTTCTCAAAGATATAGGATGGGCTGAAGATAGCGCGGAGCTGCAGTCAAATATTGTTAGGGTTGACGGTAAGCGGCAGCTGTATGTCCCTATATACAGACAGCCGGGCGCAAATTCAATAAAAGTAGTAAATGGTGTACGATCTGCGATCCCTGAGCTAAATACGCGTCTGCCGTCGGGTGTTCAGCTTGATGTCGCGTTTGATCAGTCATCTTTTATACGCGACTCAATAAAGAATCTTGTCAGCGAGGGAGTTGTCGGCGCTGTGCTTGCGGCTTTGATGATCCTGTTATTTCTGCAAAGCTTTAAGTCTTCAATGTTTGTTCTTATATTATTGCCTCTTTCGGTGATTTCTTCGATTATTTTTCTTTATTTTACAGGAAACAGCGTAAACGCTATGACATTGGGAGGCTTAACACTTGCCGTCGGGCTTTTGCTTGATGAGGGTATTGTATCGCTCGAAAATATAGAAAGGCATATAAAAATGGGAAAGCCTTCAAATCAGGCAGTCATTGACGCGATGCAGGAGGTTGCCACCCCGCGTCTGCTGATTTTACTCTCAATTATATCGGTATTTGTTCCTCTTATCTTTCTGGCAGGACTCGCCAAATTTCTGTTCACACCTCTGGCGATCGCTGTTTCATTTGCAATGGTTGCCTCATATATACTTTCAATGACAGTTGTTCCTTCATTATGCTCGAAATTTCTTGTCTTACATACAAACGAAAAGAAATCAATGTTGTCAGTTTTTTTTGATTCCTTACAGTCTGTCTATGCGAAGACGCTGGATGCTGCCATAAAGCGAAGGCTGCAATTGCTCCTTTTAGTCTCTGTTCTTTTTGTGAGTGCTGTGTTGGCTTTTAAACACGTAGGATCTGAGCTCTTTCCGCACGTTGATTCAGGACAGTTCACTATACGTGCCCGTGTGGCATCGGGAACAAAGCCTGAAAGGACTGAGGAAATTTTGTCGAAGATCGAGGCTTCAATACGTGAGGCAGTCGGAAATAATAATCTGAATAAAATTATAACAAATATTGGAGTCCTTAATGATTGGCCTGCCGCATACACCCCTAATTCCGGTCCGCACGACGCATTTATACTGGTGCAACTTTCGGATGACAAAGAAGATAATGATCTGCATTATATAGGCTTATTGAGGGGAATACTTACGGATCAGTTCCCCGGTGTCGAATTTTCTTTTGAACATAACAGCATGCTAAGAGCGGCTCTGAATTTCGGATTGCCCTCGCCGATTAATTTACAAATCAGAGGCAATGACCTGCAGATCGACTATGAAATTGCCCAAGAGATAAAGAAGAGGATTAGTAAGATTCATGGTCTGACCGATATCAGAATTCAGCAGAGACTGGATTACCCTCAGTATAAAATACAGATAGACAGGCGTAAATGC
The DNA here is from genome assembly GCA_016206485.1 of Planctomycetota bacterium. Classification (GTDB taxonomy): domain Bacteria; phylum Planctomycetota; class MHYJ01; order JACQRL01; family SBBU01; genus JACQRL01. The sequence goes on from JACQRL010000117.1 coordinate 6,497, forward strand.
GCTGAAATAGGTCTTACCCCGGACGATGTCGTGAAAAATGTCGTCACGGCGTTTAATTCATCCGTAAGCTTTGCAAAGTCTTTCTGGATTGATGAGAAAAATGGAAACCACTACTGGATCGGCGCCCAGTATCCTGAAACAGCTTTCGAGGATTTGCAGACACTTCTCAATGTTCCGGTTACAGGACAAGATCAAAAACAGCCGATCCTGCTGAGAAATCTTGTCAGTATTGAGAGAGCAACTGCACCTTCTGAAGTAATGCATTACAATATAAACCGTGTTATCGATGTATATGCGAATGTTGAGGGTACCGATCTGGGCACGGCTTCGGATAAAATTGAAGAAGAACTCGAAAAAATCGAAAAGGAAGGGAAAGTTCCTCCCGGATACGCGGTACTTCGCAGAGGTGAAGTAAAAAGTATGGAGGAATCTTTCAAAGGGTTGGGATTTGGACTTTTGCTTGCATC
>JACQRL010000142.1 GCA_016206485.1 Planctomycetota bacterium
ATATTTGCCGGGAATTTGTGGTGGCTGTTATAGAGCATATCAAGGCAAGCGGCCGTGACTATGACTCCTTCTATCTTCAGTTCTTTGACGAGACGGTTGATGAAAAGGTAAGTGATTTCTACAGGTTCATTCGTTCTATAGACCCTGAGGTTCATATGATGCTCACTATCCCACAGGCATCTGCTGATGGAACGAAGGAGATTGTTAAAGCAGGAACGAACATCTTTAACTATCACGCCACACCTCTTATGAGCGAGGGAGAATATGACAACGTACCTGATGGTTTTCCGATTCTCTCTTATGGTGGACGCGAACTTTGGTTTTACGCCGCCGCCGATTCAAAGACCGGCGCTGGCAAGGAACGCGACCCCCTGACCCTCTATAGACTCATGCATTGGGTTGCATTCAAGCACGGTGCTACTGGTGTCGGCTTCTGGAACATGTTTAGAAATACCCCCCGTGACAGTACCGGTGGATGGGGGGATGAGAATATCTATGATTCATACTGGCCTTTCGTCTATGTGATAACCGATGAATATCCTGTGCCGGCAGACGTCAAGACCAGCGAGAAGTTTATTCCCAGTCGCCGGTGGGAATACGCACGCATGGGAATTGAAGATTACATGCTTCTCAAGATGGCGCAGGAAAGGATTGCATCTCTTGGAGATGCAGGTAATTCATGGCAGAGTGAGTTTGAAAAAATCCTGGGAACAGTTCTCACTACACGCGCAAAAGATAGGAATCTCTTTCGTGCCAAACGCAGGGAACTTGTGGAACTCATAGAGAAACTTCCATCCAGCAAATAGAGGCGATATGAAAAATATTTTATCTTTTGTTGTATTATGCTTTCTTGTTTTATGCATCGCCGGATGCAGTGAGAAAAAGGCAAAGGATGAAGGCAAAAAAATACTCCTCAGATGGTCTGGTTATGCCTTTCCAGAGTATGACAAATTCAGGTATGAACAGTCCGCATTGTTTGAGAAAATTCATCCGAATGTGAAGGTGAAATACGAACCAATAACAGGCGATTACACAAGTAAGATACTTACTGAAATGGCAGGGGGGACGGCTCCTGATATATTTTTTGTTCCCCCCATAATGTATTACGACTTTATCAAAAAAAGGGCGTTAACAGATTTAACCGATTTCGTAAAAGAAGATGAGGAATTTTTTGCCCAATATTATCCTGCCCTTATGGAAGATGTTGATTTTAAAGGAAGAAAGTATGGGATTGAGGCTAATAGCGGATTTTATGTTCTCTATTTCAACAAAGATATATTTGATGCAGTGCATATGCCCTATCCGACTAATGATATGACTCTTGAGGATGTTGTTGAGTTAGCAAAGAAGTTAACTGTCCGGGAATCAGGTGAAAAGACAATACAGTACGGACTTATCTGTTCTCTCCCCTGGACACAATTAGGTATATTATACGGAGGAACCCTATGGAGTGCGGATGGTAAAACCTGCAACATAAATACAGAACCATTTAAGAAAGGTATAATGTTTTTAAAAGATATTTATGCGGTTCATAAAGTGGCTCCTTTACCGCAGGAAGCAAAAGAGGTAGGTTCCAGAGAACAATTTATTGCAGGGCGCTCAGCAATGTATATGGGGCATACGTGGGAAATAGCTGCTTTCAGGATTCAAAACAGGAGTAGGAAGAAATTTAATTGGTCTATGGTCATGTTACCGGTTCCTAATGATGGCAAAAGGGCATACATCTGTGGAGGTAATATTCTTTGCGTTTCGGCGAAAACAAAGAATCCGCGTCTTGCATACGAACTTGCAAAATTCATGTGCGAACCAGAAAGAATCAAATTTTTGATAGAGGTAGGTGATTCGGTACCTATTCGTTCTGCAGGATTGGAAATGGATACCCTTATGAACAGTCCTGTTCATCCTAAAGAGGTTGCCATAAATATACACAAAGCTATGGATTATGTTATACCTGAGAGCGTTCTTTTTAATGATTTACTTAATGCCGCTCAGTTTTATGAGACTGTAAGTAAAGAGTTAGAGAAGTATTTCCTTCTAAAACAGGATATAAATGAAACGCTGAACAGTCTTGAAAGAAAAATTAGCAATTTATTTTTATGAACAGAGAAAATATGAAAATATGGATGATGACTGATCTGGAAGGGGTTTCCGGTGTAGTTGATTTTGAGAGCCAGACTGACCCAACCGGCAAATACTATGAGGAATCTAAGAGTTTATTGACTCACGAGGTCAATGCCGCCGTGGATGGTGCTATTTCAGCAGGAGCAACGGATATTCTGGTTCTGGATGGACATGGGGTTGGTGGTATAAACTATAAGGAACTCCATCCTGCAGCAAAGGTATTCCTGGGTAAACCCGTTTCACCAACGTGGCTCTTAGATGAAACCTATTCTGCTGTCTTTCTTTTGGGTCATCATGCTATGGCAGGCGTAGAGAACGGTAACCTTAACCATACGTCCTGCGAGAAATCTATCGTCAATGTCTGGTTGAATGGAAAAAGAATAGGGGAGATTGGCATGGAAATAATCCTGGCGGGATGTTTTAACGTCCCTGCGGTATTAATAACCGGTGATAGAGCAGCCTGTGAGGAAGCCGGAACTTATGTCCCTGGTATAGAAGTGGCAGTAGTTAAAGAGGGTATCAATCGGACATCAGCCGTTTGTCTTTCTAAAGAAGCGGCAAGGGCGTTAATTAAAGAAAAGGCAAAGAAAGCCCTGGATAAAATGGATGAGATTAAACCCTATAAAATAAATGGTCCTTTTGAATTGATTACGGAATATGTTTCTTCGGCTGATACCTGGGGTGTATATGAAAGAGAAGGGATTGAAAAAGTAAACTCAAGGACAACGAAGATTAAGGCAGATAAATTCCTGGATTTATTGAGAAAGAGACAATAGGAGACAAAAGACAATGGAATTAAATAAAGAAATAATCAAAAGGCTTGGACGTTTAAAGACAGGAGACCTTGATGATGGTATGGCACAACTTGGGATTCGCAATCGTTCCTCTGACCAGCGTTTCAAACGCATCGTTGATGGGCTATCACTGGTAGGGACAGCGGTCACAGGCCGCTGGTACACCGGTCCGGATGATGGCAGGTCATATAATGACGATGTTGCGATTCTCTACGGGTTGGGACATTCAGTGCCGGGAGCAGTATTAGTCCAGCAATGTGATATCCCTGAATTTGTGTGTTTTGGTTCAGGTAGTAGCAGGGTTTTGAAAGCAGAGGGATTTGTAGGCACTATTACCCATGGGTGGATTCGTGACACTGATGAGTTAAGAGAACTCAAATGGCCCTGCTGGGCTTGTGGTATAAGACCATCAGGACTTCTAATAGATGATGCGCCATCCGGGCAACGGTTTAAGGTAGAAGTTAATAAGCCTGTGGAAGTATCTGGCGTAAAGGTTAATCCTGGAGACATCATAGTTGCTGATGCCGATGGATTCTGCTGTATTCCACAAGATCGTATTATAGAAGTAATTAAAGAAGCGGAAAAGGTATGCAAGATAGAAAATCAGATATTTGCCATGCTGGACAAAGGTATGAGTTTCAAACAGATACTGGAGGCTGACAATCGCCTCCGCACAGTAGGTACACGTAAGCCGGAAGAATTTTAATAGGATTATGCAAAAAGGGCTTATATTTTAATATGGAATAGGGAAATACATAGAATCGTATGGGTAAATTAATAGAGCATGTGCAAAAACCGCCATTGGATACAGGATACAATATCACATCAACAAACCGAGGCAGTCCCATATAATTTCATGTTTTCACCACTCTCAAGGCAAAGTATAGAGACATACTATGGAGGGGTATGTATTGAGGAGATAATGGATTTTCCGATACGAATGTCGTCTCCCAAATCTATCAAACCATTATATGCGACCCCTGCAGAGTTTGGTAAAAGTGTCAAAGATGAATTTGGTGTTGTGTGGTCAACCAGTAATATTGATCGTGGGTCTCCTATTGGTTATTGTTTAGTTGAACCTGATCTTTCTGGTTACGAGTTTCCTGACCCGTCTGCAGCATACCGTTTTGAGGACCTGGGGAAATGGTGCGAGAATAACAGGGAAAACTACACTATCATCTGGGTAGGAGATCTCTGGGAACGGGCAACGTTCATGCGTGGCATGGAAAATCTGCTTCTGGATTTAGTTCTTAATCCCAAATTTATTAAAGAACTCCTTAGAAACATAACAGACTATATTTTACAGACTATGGAAATCCTGTGTGACAATTTCAGTTTTGATGGGATTGCGCTGAGTGACGACTATGGAACACAAAAATCAATGCTTATGTCTCCGTCGGATTGGAGAAAATTCATAAGGCCTCTTCTTAAGGAAA
>JACQRL010000143.1 GCA_016206485.1 Planctomycetota bacterium
ATATAAAACAGCTGTGGCCCCTTCGTCGATGTAAATTCGTTCGATAACTCTCATAAAACCTCCTTCCAGTGGCCGTGGAGACTTGTCACAAATCTGTCACAGCAAACTGTCTTGATGCGAAGGTTTTAGAAAGCGCCTTTAAAAGGCTGTAAAGTGTGGTGGGCAGGGGGAGATTTGAACTCCCGAAGGCATTGCCATCAGATTTACAGTCTGACCTCGTTGACCGCTTGAGTACCTGCCCTTTTCAAATTTAAAACTTAGATCTTAAAATTTAAATTTAAAGAACAACATAATACATTAACTATATCAAACCCCAAATTTAATATTTAAATTCAAAAATTGAAAGAAGATTAATCACAATCGTAGGAGCTTAGATACGTAGTCTCATTGCATCTCATTATGCGTCAAGTGTATCGAGCCACTCCGCGGCGGGGCGTAAATGAATGCCATTAATGGTTTCAGTATGATTCGCATTTTTAACCAGCTGAAAGCCCTCGACAGAAGTAAGTCGTTTGGTAAAGTACCGCAACGACGGTGAAATAACACCCTCTGACAATTTCACTTCAATAAGAAAACGCAGTCGACCATCTTGCGCGACAGCAAAATCTACCTCTCTCTTCTCTTTATCACGTATATAAAACAACCCATTTACCTTGCCATGTGAATCTGTCATATAATGTAGCCACTTACGCAAACATACAGCAACGGTGTTCTCAAGTCGAACCCCTTCTTCCTCCAGTACAGATCCCGTATCATAGAAATAAATCTTTGGCTCCTTCAGAATTGAGCGCGCAATGTTGCGATGCCAAGGCGGGATAAGAAAAATTACATACATGTGTTCCAGAATCTGAACCCACCGCTTAACCGTATGGGGAGACAATTCAAGATCTCGTCCCAGCGAGGCGTATGAGACTGGAGATCCGACTCTTTGTCGAAGAAGGTCAACAAGTAAAAGAAGAGTCTTTACATCTTTAACCGGTTCAAGGTCCTGAATATCCTCTCTGACGATCCTCTCCAGGTGTTGCTGCCGCCATCGAGCTGCATCCTCATCAGTGACAGCCAAATAGGGCTCTGGAAAACCTCCATAACGAATGAGCCGCTCCAGTATCTGGGCCGGAGGCGCACTGCCTCGCAGCTCACGTACTGAAAATGGATAAAGCCTATGTAGAAAATAACGTCCGGCCATAGAATCTCCCCCACGTCTGTAAAGATCCAGACGCGCACTGCCTGTAACAAGTATCCTGGGAGAAATACCCTCAGTATCATATATGCCTTTAAGACGCCTCTTCCATGATTTGAGTTTATGAACCTCATCAAGAATAATAAGCGAAGCCTTCCGGTCCCAAGACTGTTTTAGAATAATCAACCTGTCCTGATCCGAATCAAAATTAAGATAGCAGGAATTGCCGAAACTTTCCGAGATATGACGAGCAAGTGTAGTCTTCCCAACCTGCCTGGGTCCTGTCACAAACACATATTTTTTGTTCAAGTCAGCAGAAATGACCCTTTCCAGCAGACGCTCCATTAATGACTATTGTGCAGTAAGCATTAAAAAAGTCAAGACTAAAATGAGGTATACTGCGTTTTAGACATACCTGACAAAAAACTAACAATAAACAATAATACGTGTTATTCTGTGGAATACCTTCTTCCTGAAAACTACTCCGAGCCACCATATGTGCCGGTAAAGTTTATACTCCCTATAATACCTTCAAGATCAGAGGCAAAGGTGAGTCCAGGATCTTCAGGAGAAGGAAAGTATATGCCGCCAAGATCATTCATAATTGTCAGCCATTCATCTTCAGACAGAATAACTATGTTTAGTCCTCCCATTGTTGTAAGAATATCGTCATCAGGAATAGGCAGACCGATCCCATCACCCGGATCTGTCCATATAACAAAGTTGTTTCCAACATTTAGCGTGATTCTGTCACCAACACGGATAATCTCTCTTGTATCTTGATTCGACTTTCTTCTATCCGCCGACAAACTACCAGCGACTACCATCAGCACTCCAAAAACAGCAAGCCCTTTCAGCATTTTCATATTCATACCAGCCTCCTTTTTAAACTTCATACTTCCTATAGAGGCAAACCCTGTGCCAGATGCCAACAATACTGTTGAAAAATTATATGGATACCGGCTATGAATTAAGTGATGAATCTGCTAAAAATCTATTGTGTCTGGTTTCTGGACTTTGTGTCTGAATCTCTGACAGAGCTGGAAAACTCGCAGAATCCTAAGCGATTTTAGAGAAAGCAACGTGATAATGGGTGAGATCTCCTTTAAAAATTCAAAGCGTATCCTCCACTTTTATAAAGACAATAATTCTCTGAGTTCGGCATCAGCTATATCAGAAGTGGCCGAGTAATTCATAATTTCTTCCTTCAGCAGCTTTTTGAACAGCCTTCTTGTATAAGAAAGCCGATTCCTGACATCAGATTCATTCATCGAAAATCGCTTTGCAAACGCGCCGTATGTTTTTTCTACTTGATCGCTTCTATCAATATCATAAAGATAAAAAATTTTGTAATATGCCGGCTTGTTTCCCTGATGCAGATATGA
>JACQRL010000121.1 GCA_016206485.1 Planctomycetota bacterium
CATACACATCCTTTACTATTAAAGTATAGCACTTTTAAGATTAGAATCACAAAATCATTCCCTGCCCCGGACATTTTGGTAAAGTTAAGTGTTTTCATGGCTTATTTACATCTTTATAATTCAAGAGAAACTCTTTTTCAGCTGAGATAGCCACCGGAATAAAAGGTTCTAAAGGATTACTCTCATTGGAAAAATTTACACGCGCCACATTTTGTTGAGTTCTCAGTTGGCTGCGATCAATGCTGATATTCAAAGGCGCTACCGCCTGTGAGAATATTTGAATTCGATTATTCCCATGTTCAGAGACAATGACGTCATTGTTTTTTCCAGTAAAAATATATCCGCCGCCCGTTAAGCCCGTTAAAATCATTTGACCTTCTGAAGTACCTCCTTGTCCCCACTGAACCAATAAATTTCCGTTAGAATCGTATTTTTGAATGTCAGCATATTCTTTTGAAAGAATATAAAAGTTATCTTGGGGATCAACAGCGATATTAAAAAGATTCCCCATATTCTTAGCCCACATCCGCGCTGTGTGGGGAGCATAAGCAAACTGAGCCAATACTTGTCCTGCAGGATTTAATTTAAAAATTCCTTTTAAAGGATCAGGTAAATAAATATTGTCTAAAGAGTCAAAAGCAAAGTCTTCTACGATAAGAAAAAGTGTCCGCAAATTTAGCTCTTCTATAACATTACCAGAGGCATCAAGTTTTAATAACAAAGGGAACGAAGTAAGCGCGTACAAAAATCCTTGAGAGTTAAACGCTAGTTTCGATATGTCATAATCTTCGTAATAATTAATACCAACATATTGGCCCTGCGAATTAAGTTTAATAATAAAATTGTCCTGACCTAAATAAATATTTCCTGCTTGGTCGACAGCCATTGCCGTAAATGATATGATATTTATAGGGTTGTTAGGGATACTGGAAATGTCCAGGTCGCTTAAAAGTTCACCGTTAGGATTAAAAATGAAAATGTGTTCATTTTCATCCCGAACATAAATGTTTCCTTCTTTATTAACGGTCATCCCCACGGGCCAATAGAATGTACCTTGTCCTCTTTGACTATGGCTTTTAAATGTTTTGAGCAATTGGCCATTCGGATCAAATTTCATGACAGTACGATCATAACCTGACATGTAAATATCTCCACTTGAAGCAACACTTAGATCAGCGGCAAACTCCCAAAGGGCAAACCATTGAGGAGGTTCTTCTTGAAAGGGAACAAGATTCCCATCTCCATCGAATTTGTGCAAAAAGCCCGAATCTTCATGGCCCACATAAAGAATATCATGGCTATCAATAGCAAAGGCTTCGCCAAATTGAGACTCTTCGATATACGTCGAGTTTCCCCAGCTTAAAATAAAATTTCCCTCCGAATCAAATTTCTGAATACGTTCATAGTGGTTATCAGCAACATAAACGTAGTTTTGAGAATCAACCACAATACCTAATTTACGGCTAAAGCTCTCAAATTGGCCTTGTCCCATTCCGCGGCTTCCCCAACTTTTGAGATAATTACCATTTTCATCAAATTTATGCACGCAGTAAGAATTTCTGTCAGTAACGTAAACATTATCCGAGGTATCCACAGCAATATCATAAGCATCATAATTAACTGGCTGGCCATTAACCATCATGGTTAATCGAGATAAAAAATGCCCATCACGGTTGAATTTTTTAACAATGGCCGCATCGGTGACATAAAAATTATTTTGAGAGTCAAAGGCAATATGTATTGGGTAAAGTAAGTAATTATCTTCATCGGGAGTATTCGGGCCGGTGATTTCGAAAAGAAATTCTTCGTATTTGTTATATTTTTTTATGGGTGTGCTTCCCGCATCCACAACATAAATATTGCCCTCATGGTCAATCCCGACACTTTCTGGGCTGATGACATACCATAAGTTTGGGATTTGATGCTGTTGTGGCAGCATCAAAGAGTGATAATAAGGGGCATCGGGCGCGTAAGTATCGTAGCTTAAAATCTCCCCTTCTGAAGGTGAAATGTTTATCCAAGGGAAAACGGTTGAAGCTTTCCAAGACAAGTGGTCCTGGCCTTGGTTAGTAAGATAAATATTTTTCTCTGTCTTTCCATGGCCAAAGTCTAAAAATTGGGACGAAACTCTTAATGTCTGCTCTTGGCAAAAAACCGTCTGTGGGATTAAACTGAAGGCTAAAACTATCCAGAACATTTTGGTAAAGTTAAGTGTCTTCATAAGAAGTTTGGGATTTTCTCCCCCCGCACTAAATCCTCAAACGTCTCGCGCGGTTTGGTGATTTCGAATTGATTGCCCTTGACCATAACCTCGGGCCCGCGGCCGCGGACGTTGTAATTGCTCGCCATGACGTAGCCGTAGGCTCCGGCGCTCATCACGGCCAAGAAATCGCCGTTATTTAATTTCGGCAGCATCCGATCGTGCGCGAAAAAATCCCCGCTCTCACAGATGGGCCCGACAACATCGACCTCTATTTTACGCGCCTTTGTTGCTTTAACCGGCACAATCTCGTGGTAAGCGTCATACAAAGTCGGACGGATTAAATCATTCATCCCCGCGTCCACAATCAGAAATTTCTTAAAGCCGTTATCTTTTAGATACAAAACCTTGGTGACAAGGATACCAGCATTGCCAACGATGAATCGGCCGGGCTCCATCACGATTTTAAGGCCTATCTTCTCCAGATAAGGTAAAACCGCGTTGGCATAATCCTGGGCTGTCTGCGGTTTTTCATCTTTGTAGATTATCCCCAGGCCGCCGCCAATATCAAGATATTCTAAATTTATTTTATCTTTCTTTA
>JACQRL010000120.1 GCA_016206485.1 Planctomycetota bacterium
AAGCGGTACATACCCTCATTGCACTACGGTACCTCCAAATTTAACCGGAGTGATAACTAAAATAAAAATATATGAAGGGCAAGAAACTGATTATGGTCACTTAGGCGCAATCACTATAGAAAATGCTCCCGGCAAATGTTATCCAATAACTGTTATTGTAACAGAAAATACCAAGTTCACACGTCCAGCCCATCCATGCCGAACCCATCATGGATCAACAACTATTGAATTAAAGGAATTATATAATGATGCCAGAATATCTGTTTGGTTTGATGAATCCAAAAAGACAAAATCAAATTCTACTGCAACTATAGCACTCGAAGTTTCAATATGGGAAGAGTGCGATTAGAGGCCTGAATATCCAAACTTCGATATAACTGTCGAAAATAGGAAATTATGATTCAACAATTTGCATAATCTTAATGAACAACTCAACATTTAAACTTTTTAGATCATGTGCATTGAGCATTGAAGTGTGGGCGACGGGGCTCGAACCCGCAACATCCAGCTTGGAAGGCTGGTGCACCACCGATTGTGCTACACCCACATTTAAATTTAGAATTTAGATTTTAGAATTGAGAATAGGCATATCAACCAAGAAATATGTAAATTCCAAAGCCAAAAATTGCAGCCCCTGAGATTCTGTTAATCCAGGCAATAAGGGTCGAACCCATACGATTTCTTATAAAAAATGTAATACAGCTCAAAAACAACCACCATATCGCAGAACCTAGAAATACGCCTAAAACTATAATACTTGCAGATAAATAATCTCCAGATGTCTGCCCAACACCAAGACCAGAGTATATTGCCATAAAAGAGAAAATCGTTGCCGGGTTTGAAAGCGTCAACCCCAGTGATGAAACAAATGATGATAGACAGCTTTTTTTTCTGTCAACATTATGGTTTTGGGATATTTTTTTTCTTATTATTGATGATATCCCCAGATAACAAAGAACCGCCCCACCAATAAATTTCAAATATATATCTAGCGATTTCAGTAAATCTGATATTGCGCTTAATCCAAAGGCTGCAACACAGCCATATACTGAATCAGCAACAGCTGCTCCTATCCCCGTTAGAAGGCCACTTAGAAAACCAAATTCTAATGTTCTTTGTATACACAGAAGCCCAATTGGACCTACAGGAGCTGCTACTGAAAAGCCGAGTAACAAACCCTTTATTAAAAAAGGCACTACTGATTCCCAGTTTACTTAAAGCATTTTACTATCTTAAATACTACAGCTGTTGCAATTAATGTCCTTACTATGAGCACCCCATTGTATTACCACAATTCAGGCATTTGTAGCAAGTTCCATTTCTCACAGTAATATGCCCACAAGAGTTGCAGAAAGGCGCATCGTTACTTACCGTCTTCAAAAAATCATTTAATGTAGCCTCATTTGTACCTGTTTGTTCTGTGGCAACAGACTTTTGTTGACTGGTTATGTTTACAGGCTTTGGTTTGGGTCTCATCGCAACAACACCATCCGAAGCTTTAACCTGAGCGAAATCTTGAATGCCAAGATATTCATAAGCTAAAACTCTAAAGACATAATCAATCACTGAAGTAGAAAACTTTATATTCGGATGTCCTTCTACTATGCCATTTGGCTCAAATCTAGTAAACGTAAATGTATCCACAAATTCTTTTAGTGGAACGCCATATTGCATGCCCAGAGAAACTGCTATTGCAAAACAGTTCATCAGACTTCTATAAGCTGCGCCCTCTTTGTGCATATCGATGAATATTTCTCCAAGTGAATTATTTCCATATTCACCTGTTCTCAGATAAATCTTTGTACCGCCAACTTTAGCCTCAAAAGTTAAGCCATTTCGAATCTTAGGTAATCTGTTTCTTTGTGGGATCTTTTCAGCTACCTCCTTATCTTGATCACCTTTTGACATTAAAACCTGTATTCCCTTCGATCCATCTCTATACACAGAGATACATTTCAAGCCGAGTCTCCACGCCAGCATATATGCTTCTTTAACATCTTCAATCGTTACATCATTTGGCATATTGATTGTTTTTGATATTGAACCGCATATAAATGGCTGACACGTGCCGATCATTTTTATCTGTCCTTCCCAACTGATAAACCGCTTACCGAAACCACTTCTGTTTGCACAATCAAAAATAGCGACGTGCTCTGCTTTCACATATGGAGCTCCCTCAAGTGTCTGCCATCCGCAGAGATACTTATTCGCTTCTTCAATTTCCTCATTTGAGAATCCGAGATAACCAAGAAGACTGAAATCTGACTTTGTATAAACATCTTCGCCAATATTTAATCTTTGAATCGTCTCGTTCCCGAGCACATATGGACTGAAAGAGTGCCGTATATCAAAGGCATTTTTCAAGTGCTCCTCAATTAATTCCAAATCCTTTTCAACAAGGCCTTTTGACATAAGAGATTGTTTATTTATATATGGGGAATTTGTCAGCGATGGTGTTCCAAGTACATAATTTAAAATACCTGTTACCTGTTCACTTGTATATCCAAGCTTTTTCAAAGCGACCGGGATAGATTTATTAACTATTTTGAAATATCCGCCACCGGCAAGTTTTTTAAATTTAATCAACGAGTAATCAGGCTCTATTCCTGTTGTATCGCAATCCATAAGCAGGCCTATTGTTCCGGTAGGAGCTATAACAGTAGTTTGTGAATTTCTGTATCCGTATTTAGCTCCAAGCTCAATTGCGTCATCCCAATCCTCTCTGGCTGCAGAAATAAGTTGGGTTAATGAAGATTCATTCGGTATATCGTAAGCAGAATCCCTGTGCATTTTCATTACATTAAGCATTGGTTGTCTATTTATTGAGAATCCTTCGAAAGGACCTTTAGTTGAAGCGATTTCAGCTGATACTTTGTATGCATGTCCACATGTAATTGCTGTGACTGCACCGGCAAATGTCCTTGCCTTTTCAGAATCATAGGCAATACCCAGCTGCATCAATACTGCACCTAAATTTGCATATCCGAGCCCCAGAGGACGATAATCATGGCTGTTTTTAGCAATTCTAGCCGTAGGATAAGAAGCAAATTCAACAACAATTTCTTGTGCTATTACAAATGTTCTGACAGCAGCACGGTATTTCTCTATGTTGAATCCGTCAGATTCAATGAATTTCTCCAAATTAATGGATGCAAGGTTGCAAGCACTATCATCAAGAAACATGTATTCAGAGCATGGATTACTTGCATAAATTCTGTCAGTGTTTTTACAAGTATGCCATTTATTAATTGTTGTATCAAACTGAACACCCGGATCTGCACATTCCCATGCCGCTTTCACAATCTTATCCCACAAGTATCTTGCTTTATATTTTTCAACAACCTTTCCTGTTGTTCTTTCAACTGTAGTCCACTCTCTGTCGTTGACAACAGCATTCATAAAATCATCCGTAACTCTTACGGAATTATTTGAATTCTGACCGCTAACTGTCCTATACGCTTCACCATCCATACCGCCTTCGTAACCGAGCGCCAGCAGTTTCTTGGCTTTGATCTCTTCTTTTTCTTTCCAGCCAATAAATCCTATGATTTCAGGATGATCTATATCCAGAACAACCATTTTTGCGGCGCGTCTTGTTGTCCCACCAGATTTGATAGCACCAGCTGCCCTATCATAAACCTCAAGAAAGGACATCAAGCCAGAAGAGGTACCACCTGATGACAACCTTTCGCCTTTTCCTCTGATTTTTGAAAAATTTGTACCAGTACCAGATCCGAACTTAAATAGTTTCATTTCATTTTGAAGTAATTCAGTTATTGTTACAAGGTCATCACTAACAGATTGAATAAAACATGCAGAAAGCTGAGGCCTTGTGTACGCATCATCTGTCTTGATGATCTCATTTTCAGTTTCACTCCAGCAATGATTTCCAACAGGTTCCCCTTTAATGCCATACTGTTGAGACAGACCACAGTTAAACCATACTGGAGAATTGAACGCCCCGTTCTGGTTGATTAATAAATATGTCAATTCTTCTTCAAAAACCTGTGAATCCTTTTTAGAAGCAAAATAATCATTCTCATAACCATACTGTGCTAATGTTTTAGCAACTCTGGAAATGACCTGCTTGGCCGAAACTTCATAGTCTGTTTCGGGGACCCCTCTTTTACGTATATATTTTGATGCAAGAATATCTGTTGCTAACTGTGACCAGTTTTTCGGAACTTCAATTCCCTTAAACTCAAATACAGTAGATCCATCAGGATTAATAATCCTTGAATCACGCTTTACCCATTCAATTTCGTCGTACGGATGAACCCCCTCTTTTGTATAAATACGATTCACTACCAGACCTTTTGCACTGGTTTTTTTGGAAACCCTAGTAGACAGTTTCATACTACCTCCCTCTAAAAAGAATTATATTTTGAAAGAGAAAGAAAATAA
>JACQRL010000127.1 GCA_016206485.1 Planctomycetota bacterium
TGATGACCCCTTTGGATTAAGATTAGACATAAGGATATAAAACAATGTATAAAAGTGTAAACCATGTGCCCGGTATAAAGTGTAAACTATGTACCAGGAAGTACATTAATTTGAAATTTGATTAATCTCCTTGCGCATGCGCCATACGCTGCTAAGACCCTTAGTCCATATTTTCAGGTTGCTTGATTATAATTTGTATTCTGTTATTCCGATTGTATTATGATATTGAATAATGGTATATGGTTAAAGCAAATGTTATTACAAAAGACGGTGTAAAAATAAGTATTGAAGGCACCCCAAAGGAGGTTGCCGACCTTCTTGCTCAGTTAAAAGGCAATAAACTACACTTCGTTACTGATAAACAACAGAAAGAGGGTAGGCAGGGAATTTCTGATAAAGCTCGACAGAGCCCAATCAATTTGATTTTAGATTTAATAGATGGCGGTTTTTTCAACAAACCTCGCGAATTGAGTGCTATTAAAAACGCTCTCTCTGAACAAGGATATTATTGTCCTATCACTTCACTTTCTACTACTGTTCTGAGACTTGTTAGAAAATCCCAACTGCACCGGACTAAAGATAAAAAACGATGGCTCTACATTCAGTAATTCCTATGAATGAAAAAATTCTGAAAAATATACTTGTGCGATTAGAACGTCTAGAAAAAGCGAACTTCGGCTCTGAGAAGAAAAATATTCCCAAGAATAAACTAAAAAAATTTGAAGGTCCAAAGGGCGGTATTTTACTCTTAGTCGCTAAAGAGGTTTTCAACAGAAGGAGGACTGTGCCGGAAATTAAAGTCGAATTGAAGAAATACGGTTACGATTATCGTATTCAGGTCGTACAAACCGCACTTAACCGATTAAGTCAAAACAAGGGGCCGCTCACGGCGTTTTTGGAGGGCGGCACAAAAGTTTATGTCAAAAGAAAATAAATCTATGAGCAACAAAGACATTATTGGGCGTTTAATTGAAGCAAGAGCGATCCTTGATGATTGCGTTAAAGTCCTATTGAAAGTCGGGGTGCAAAAAGCCAGGACTTCGCCCAAAAAAGTTAGTGACCAAAAGTTAACACGAGAGGCAAAGTTAGATTTTGGGCTCAACGAGAGAAACTTCATCAAAATTCATGCAAAAGGATTGAGCGGCCCGAAGAAATTTACTCTTTTGCTAGCTTTCATGGCAAAGGGCAAAGTGGGCACCGATATTGCCTTAGATAGCCTTCGCTTTAAATGGGGTAAGATGACATCGAAAAACCTAATGGAGTACGAGTTTAACCGCAAATATTCAACAGAGGCCAAAACACAAGGATGGGTTGATTCTAAGAAATCTAGTTTTTATTACCTTACCAATAGATGGATGAATATATTTAATTAGTCATGAAAGACGAAAAGAAAAAATGGAAATCTTTTGCGGTCAGCTCAACGGATATTCCTTCTGTCCACGAATTTGTTGAAAAGCCCCTTGAAGCGGGGTTGTGGTGTTTGTATGTGAGCAAGCAAGGTTTTAGTATTGATTACTTAACCTACGAAAATCTAGAAAATATACTCCGAGAATTTTTGGATATACCGATTACCGCTAAACAAATTAAAAAAGCGTTTGCGCGGGCCGGGAAGAAAATCATCAAAAATGGCAAGGGAGATGGATATAAAATAAGCAATCCTGGCGAGGGATATTTACGAAGTCTCAAAAAAGATGAGCCGTTAAACGTGGTCTATATTAATCCCGACAAGCCACGAACGGCGACAAAAACTTTAGAGGGATTGATTAAATCAATTTCTAAAGACACTTTATTGATTTGCGATCCCTATTATGGATTGAAGACACTTGAAGTTTTGGAACTTTTTGCGAAACATCATAAAGAAATAAAGTTTTTGACCGCCAAGGTTGGTGGTGGAGAAAAATCCACAACGCTCAATCTGGCTGTTTCTGACTTCAAAAAGGAGTATAATAAAAAAGTAGAGATTAAGTTGTTTTCTGGCAACGATCTACACGATCGTTATGTTATTGCAAAAGACCGCTTCTTTATTATTGGCAACGGAATAAAAGATTTAGGCAGTAAAGAATCGCTGATTGTTGCTGTGGAAGATCGTTACGGTAAAGGCATCAGAAAAACCCTCACAGAAGTTTTTAGTAAACGTTGGGTGGGTGCTACGACATTATAATTTTATGAAACAAAATCTCGCAAAACTAAAAAAGATTGATCTGCGTGACGTTTGGGGCATCGAACCAGATTTTACAAACTGGCTTGCCCAAAAAGAAAACCTTGATCTGTTGAGTGAGGAGATTGGTGTTGATATAAAACCGATCAAAACCGAAGCAAATATCGGTCAATTTAAGGTTGATATTTTGGCCGAAGAAGAAATCTCTGGCCGGAAGATTATCATAGAAAATCAGCTTGAAGATACCAATCATGACCATCTGGGAAAAATTATCACCTATGCGTCCGGTTATGATGCGGAGATAATCATTTGGGTTGTACGTGATGTGCGAGAGGAACATCAGCGAGCAGTTGAATGGCTCAATGAGCATACGGACGAAAAAACTGGATATTTTCTCATTAAGGTTGAACTTTGGCAGATTGAAGGTTCAAATCCCGCACCAAAATTCGAGATATTAGTTAGTCCAAACGAATGGGCAAAAGCAATTAAGGCAAGTCCAGCTGGTGGTGAATTGAGCGACACCAAACTTCAGCAATTAGATTTTTGGACGAAGTTTAAGGGTTTTGTAAGAGCAAAAGATACGCATATACGGTTGCAAACGCCGCGTCCCCAGCACTGGTATGACGTAAGCATGGGAAGCTCTGAGGCTCATGTTGCACTCACGATCAACTCCAGAGAAAACTTACTTGGCTGTGAAATATACATCAGCAGAAACAAAGAACTCTTTAACTTTTTGCAAGAGCACAAGGGCGAAATAGAAAAAGAAATTGGCGAACAAGCCGAATGGGTGGACGCGGCAGTTGCTTCGCGCACCAAAATCAAGAAGAAAGTTTCCGATCTATTCAGTCAAAGCGAAGCTGAGAATTATTTTGCTTGGCTATACGAAAAAACTGTGCTTTTCCAAAAAGTTTTCAGCAGGCATTTCCGAGAATTCAATAAATAGACACTAGTTTCTGGCTACTCTACTAGAGCTGGTCCGGCTTTGTCCACTAATTATGTTAAGCGTTTGTTAATCAGTGAGTTACACTTTGCAGGTTTTAGGACATGCTAAAAACCTAAAACCGAGTAATACTTACGATTTGCCAAGTATTGTAGCGTTTTTTTCGGAAGTATTCAAAAGTTATGGGACAAAGCTACTGGTCTCATAAATGGGTGAAAGATTGATGAGGAGAGTATTGAACTGACAAATAAACAGTGGAATTATTAGGTGCTCTTAGAATTGGGGGTTTATTAATCGTTTTGAGGAAGAAATAATAGGGAAAAAGATCAGGTTTGCTACGACCCACGCCGCTAAAACCATTAGTCCATATTTTCAGGTTGCTTGTTGGGTAATTTACTATAAAATGGATTGAATATAATGCAGGAAGTTGATAACACAGACGCCCTTAAGGCGCGGATTAAGGAACTTGAAGAGAGGCTTGTCCAGAACAACAAGATCCTCGAAAATCTTGCCATAGTAGATGCTGATACTGACCTGCTTAATCTCAGAGGTTTTAATCGCGCGTTTGCACATGAATCGGATATTTCAAGGCGTACTAACAGCAATGCTACAGCGATTTTTGTTCATCTTGTAAATCTGAAGAATGTAATTGATACCTCCGGAATACAAAGCGGTAATATGTTCACAAAATATGTTGCCGAAAAGATGAAAACTACTTTCCGATCATCTGATTATACTGCGAGGATAAGTCAGGATGAATTTATGGTATTTCTCCCGAATACCAGACATGCAGAAGGAATAAAGGCGGCAGATAAACTCAAACAGGCTGCAGGCAGTGATTCAATCACATTGCTTAGAGGTAAACATGTAAAACCCCTGATTGATTCAGCAGTCATTAAGGTTTCTGCGGATATTGCGTCAGCAGACGAGTTAATAGTAAGAGCCAGATTAATTCTTTCCAAGTCTCGTAAACTGAGTTCATCCGGATCTGATAGCAGCTCTATTGTAAGTAGTGAAAAAATATCAGAAGTTATTCAGCAGTTAATCCTTGGAGAGTCTCTTTACTCTGTATTGCAGCCGATATTTGACATTACCAATAAAACTAAGGTCGGGTATGAGCTTTTAACACGTACAAAAATCAAAGGATTCGAGCTGCCTGAGGAGTTTTTCACCATATGTTTCCAGTCGAATACACTTGCATTAGTAGATTTCCATTGTTTTAAAACCTGTATATTCAAATCTATTCCGATTTTCCCTTCGCTATTGAGGCATGTGAATTTATTTCCGGTAACGTTGATGGAAATTCCATTGAAAAAGATTGTATCAGAGTTTCCAGGTTCATTTCCAAAACAGAATTATTGTATTGAGATAAGCGAACAGCACATAGTAGGAGACCCAACATATTTATTAAGGAACGTTATGGCCCTGAAAAAGGAAGGAGTGAAATTCGCCCTGGATAATGTCGGATTTGGAAGCAGTTCATTGGAGAGTCTCCTTCTGCTTGAGCCCGAAGTGGTCAAAATAGATCGAAATTATGTGCAGGGGATATCACGAGACAAATATAAGGCCAAGTCTGTTTTTAAATTGGTCAGGGTGGCAAATGCAGTCGGTGTAAAATATCTGATTGCTACAGGAGTTGAGGATCAGCACGATTTTGAGCTGCTTAAAAATTTTGGTGTCAAATATATGCAGGGATACTTGTTTGGAAAGCCGGCAGGTGAAACCCAATAATCCTGGATCGTAGAGCGTGGAACGTAGATCGGTTATTTTCCTTCTCTTAGTCGATGCGCAAATCGTTGAGGTATTATTTTAGTCTCGATTATTTTCGATATTGTTTTTTCAAGGTTGTATTCTACACGCCTGAATTCCACGCTTGTTCCGTCGAAAATTACGTAGCAGCTTCTTTTGTCTCCGTCGCGGGGTTGTCCGATTGACCCGATGTTAATGAAGTATTTGAGGTTGCCGTTTAATGTATATTTCCCTGTTATTTCATCTGGTCGAATGAATTTAATATCGCTTGTGAAAATTCCGGGTTCGTGGGTATGTCCATAGAAAGAGATATGTTTTATATGGCTGAAAATGCTCATCATTTTTGTGATATCGTTTACATCCGGAGGTCTTATGTACTCATATTTATGGCTTCTTGGTGTTGCATGCACATATAGAATGTTTCCGTTATTTTCTTCATGTTTTTCGGCGAGTTTGTCAAGAAAATCCCAAAGTTTTGTTCTTTCTTCTCTGGAACGCTCATTGCTGTTCAGCTGATTTCTTGTCCAGTCGATCGCGCTTTTTGCATCTTTGTTAAATCCTATGGGTGTATAAAGTACGCCTTCCTCATGATTTCCAAGTAATGTGAATTGAAAAGTCATGCAGTACCTGATTATCTCTACTGGATTGGGGCCATATCCGATTATGTCTCCCAGGCAATAGATTGCATCGACTTTCTGCGATTCAATATCTTTCAGCACGGCTTCCAGAGCCTCCTGATTTGAATGCAGATCCGAAATTATCGCAATCTTGCTCATCATAATATAGTACAGAAAAATAAGGTTAGATACAAGGCAAACAGCTAATCGTAAATCTTGGATCGTAGATCTTAGAGCATAAAGCATGGAACAAAGAACGTGGAACTTGGAACGTAGAACATCTTTGCAACTCTCTTGCAAATTTTGTAGTAGATGTACAATATTGCTTCGTATGCCATATGTAACACAGCTAAAAAAAGGGAGTATAGTAATCTTTAATAACGGTTTATGGGTAATCGTTGATTCTTTGCACATGACTCCCGGTAACAAAAGAGGGTTTTGCAGACTGACAATTAAAAATCTGCTTACAGGACAGGTTTTGGAACAAAAATTCACGTCGAGCGAAACTCTGGAGACTGCTTATACTGAGTACAAAGACCTTGAATATAGTTATAAAGATGATTCCGGTTATGTATTTGTTGATACTTCTTCATATGATCAGATCACTTTGCCGAAATCCATGATCAGTGAAAATGATTCAAAATGGCTGATTGAGGGGCAGCTTTATAAAGTTATTTTCCATGAAGGAAAACCTATTGGACTGGAGTTTTCCAATCAGATAATAATGGAAGTAACTGAAACAGAACCTTTCATAAAAGGACAGACTGCGGCAAGATCATACAAGCCTGCGAAGCTTTCTAATGGCGCGACAGTCAACGTTCCACCTTTTGTTTCTATAGGTGACAAAATTAAGGTAGATCCAAGTACAGGCGACTATATAGAAAGAGTCACAGAAACCGGCGGTGCTAAGTAAGCTTGTTACTTGTTCAATTGAAGGGCAGATTTTATTGATTTTGTTAAAGTATTGGTGTTTAGTTTTCTTTTTGGTATGTAGTCTGTCGCGCCGGATTTAAAGGCCCTTATTGCTGTGTCCTCATCACCGAATGCCGTTATTATTATTGCGGGTGTTTTGATGCATTGATTTTTTACGATCTGCAGAAGGCCTAATCCGCTGGCATCAGTTAATTTATAATCAAAAATGAACAGATCGTATTCATTATCCTTTATATATTTTATTGCATCGCTTATGCTGGACGCGCTTGTTATTTTAATAGAAAGATCCGGCAGACCTTCTTTGAGCATGTCAGATACAATCAGAATGAATTCAGAATCATCATCGACAACGAGTATGTTTGCAGTGCGCATTTTTGATGTGCTGTGTGTGTAAAGCATAAAACTAAACGACTCTAGCAAGTTTATCATTAGTTTTCAACTTATCTTTTGTTTTTGGGTTAAAAGGAATAGTTATGACAAATGTAGATCCTGAGCCAAGTTTGCTTTCAGCCGTCATTGTACCGGAGTGATATGACACTATTTTTTTGCATATTGAAAGGCCGATTCCTGTTCCTTCATATTCTGTTCTGGCGTGCAGTCGATGGAATGGCTTAAAAATGGTATCAAGGTATTGAAGATCAAACCCGATTCCGCGGTCGCTTATGGATATTTCATATTGATCATCGGGTATTACTTTACCGCTAATGGAGATGATATTTTGCCTTCCTTTTTTACGGAACTTTATGGCATTTGAAATGAGGTTGTAAAACAGCTGATAGATAAGAATTTTATCAGCTTGAAGGTCAGCAAGTTTACCGGATTTGATAACTGTTTTCGTTTCGAGGATTTTGTCCGAGAACTCAGATATTACGGCAGATATGATCTTATTAAGATTGATTCTTTTTAATATTTTTCTTTTTGTCAAGACCATTGACAGTCTTAACAATGCGTCGATTAGGTCCTGCATCCGTCTTGTCGCATTTTTAATCCTGTTAATGTGATCAATCGCGTCTGAATTCCCGTTATCGAAATACTTTTTTTTAATCATTTCAGTGAAATATAAGATCTTTCTTAGCGGTTCCTGGAGATCATGAGAAGCAGCGAAGTTAAAGTCTTTTAAATCGTTGTTGAGCTGTTCCAGTTGCAGCGCATAGTTTCTTAATTTATTTTCGGTATGTTTCTGGAGTGATATGTCTCTGATTGCTGTGACTCTTGCGTCTTTACCGTTATAGGTAGTTCGCTTTCCATGAATATCTGTCATGAAAGTTGATCCATCCTTCCGTAAGCAGAGGCATTCATATGGAGTTTCATCATTTTCAATTATTTTTTGCCTGACCAGTTCTCGATACTCTTTGCTGGCGAATTCAATTGCGTGTTTCCCGATTACCTCTGATTGGTGTTTGTAGCCAAACATTTTCACAAGATTATTATTGGATTTTAGTATTACTCCATTTCTGGTTATTGCAATTCCCTCGGAACTTGCCTCGGAAAGTTGTTTAAAGAGTTCTTCGCTTTCTCGCAGGGCAGTTTCAATCTTTTTATGTTCTGTAATATCTCTGATGATTCCAAGTCCTCCTATTATTTCATTTTCATCATTTCTGAGCGGGGTATAATATCCTTCAAAAAATCCTTTATGTCCGGTTTCAGGAATAATAAATGGTCTGTTAGGTGCAAACACAGTTTTTCCTGCCAGCGAGTCGTAAAAATATCGGTCTTCTCCTATTTTTTGTAAAAATGGGAATACCTCAAACGCGTTTTTCCCGATGACCTTTTCTTTTGGAAGTCCGGAGATCCTTTCCATAGCAGGATTCCAGATTGTATAGCAGCAGTGCTTATCAAATGCGAGGATTCCATCAACACTGCTTGATATTATTGAGCTTGTAAGTTCATGGACCGAACCCTCCTGCATCTGGTGTTTTAAAATTGTAGCAAAGTTTTTGAAGAGCGATTTGAGTCTTGGCTCATCCTTAACCATAGGCTTAAAACTGTCTTTAACGCGCTGATCCGCTTTGTATGAAATATTTCTATGAGATTCAACCCAGGTTGCGCACGTTTGAATATAAGACATTAAAGAGACAAGAAAGTTGTGGTTACTATCTCCGAGCAACCTGCGCAATTGAGGAAGAATTATGGGGGTATAATTCCCTTTTATATAAATGTGTGTGCAAAGACGTATTATTGTCATTTCCATTTCCGAATCTATTTCTTTCCAAGAGGAAATGGAAGGTGTCAGCTTGATCTTCTCTATAAGCTCTGACAGCTCTGAAGATTTAGGAGGTGGTACTGAAAGCATCTTGAAAATATGATCTCCCTTCATTCCTAATTTGTAGAGAACACAACTGTGGCATATGAGACAATAGGGCGCAAGGCAAAATCGAGAAAGATAAGTGTAGAGCTTCTCTTTAAATAACCCTGGAATAGGGCTGTCTAGATAAACTGTGACTGTTTGTTGCCATATATCTTTTAAGAGGGCTAGATCGTGGAAAAATGACTCGAAAAATGGAGGCATGAATCCAAATCTGGTTACGATTTCGTTTTTAATAATCTCCAGGCCCATAATATTTACTTTGTCTTGTTTTTATAGGAAAGCGGCAATTGCTTTATATTTTCATCAGATTTATTGTTGTCGCAAATACCGGTAATTTCTGCCACTTCAAGCCAGTAGAGCACTATAGCCCTGATGAAAGAAACAAATTTGGCATAATCTGAGGGCTTCACTATGAAGGTGTTTGCGCCATATTTATAGCAGGTTTTCATATCTTCGCTGGATTTCGAGGTTGTTATTACAATTACTGGAATCATCCTGAGGTTAGGATCTGATTTTAGTTCTTTTAGAACCTCTCTGCCATCCCTTTTTGGCAGATTCAGATCCAGCAGTATAATGTATTTACCGCTGTGTTTTGTTGAAACAGGTGGTTTTTCTTTTAATAGTGCAAGCAGCTTTTCTCCATCTGGCAGCCATCTGATTTCATTTTTTACATTTGATTCTATAAATGCATTTTTGATCATTAAGAAATCATCTTCGTCATCTTCGACA
>JACQRL010000119.1 GCA_016206485.1 Planctomycetota bacterium
ATATCTGCCTTTGCTGTGTTTTCGCAATCCTGATCCAATCTTATCGATCAATGCTCTCGGGACAAATTCACTTATAAACGAAATGTACCGGCTTCTTATTATACCTGAATATATTTTATGAATTGAGTCATTAGAAAATTGAATATCCCCATGCGAAACAAACATTTTCAATCCCTTGACGTTAAAAATCGCGCTGTATCCCAAATCAATCAAACCAAATTTAACAGATTGCTTCCGTATGAAGAAATCTCTATTACCTTTAATAAAATAGATATTTTTCTGATCGGAAATATGCATGAGTCTATTGAGAAAATATTTATACCGGCTGCAACTGGCAGGCACCCAATAATCGAATAAATCACCAACGACAACAATCAAAGATGAACCGCCTATCGACTCCAGAAAATCGAGTACTTTTTTCTGCTTCAACTCCTGCTCAGGCTGCAAATGCATGTCACTAAGAAAAAAATAATTGCTTATTTCCGGACTTGGAATCTCCATAATGGAATCAGATTCTGACAAATAAGATTTACATGTCAACGCCGTAAACCAGTTTTATTCTACAACAAGAGTTACAACCCTGTCAAAAGGCCTGATATTTATCTCCTGAATACTGTCAGTTAAAACCAAAGTAATTCTTATTTGGGGAATAGTAATGGCCGTATCCCCGGTATCATTTTTTCCCTTTTCATCACCCAGAGGATCCCCGCGCGGGCATGGGCTTGGGGCAAGCTGTGAAAACAGAAGATTACTTGCCAGATACTCAATATTGAAGGAAATTACATTCTCGCATACAGATTCTTCCGGCCTAAGCAATTTTCCCTTGCTGTCTTTTGGCTGCTGGTTAAAAATGAGCTCGTCACTTTTTTCATCCTGAACTGATGCTTTTTTCATCAGGTAAAACAAAGGAGTCTTTGTTCTGAGCCCTCTTTTCTGCCTGCCATCAATTTCCATCATAGGCTTCAAAAAATATTCAACTTCTACATGCTGTTTAATATCACCCACAAACGTGCTTGTTCTAAATATCATCCTGTCTGCGCCTCTGATTGTATGGACTTCAAGTTCCCCACCGCCTTCATTCACCTGAATCTCACCCGTGCTTTTTTCATAATATCCATTTTCCATGATAAAGCGCTGTGCCCCGTCAAATGGATCAAGACTGCTTAGATCAGTCTGAATCTCATCAAGAGAATATCTGGCTTCCTTAAAAATATTAGTACTTGCCTCTAAAATCTCTGTGGCTCCCGTGCTTTTTGTGAAAACCGCAGTAACAACTCCAATTATAATCATCATAAGCGCTGTTACAATCAGGATTTCTATAAGGGTAAAACCCGCCTTATTCGTATTTACATTCTTCATATTTTTACCTGATAGCCTTGGCATAAGATAAAGTTATAATAATTTTCTTTTTTTCTTCTGCAGTTTTCCTGAAAATATGTATACGAAATTCATAGAAATTCAGGCTATCTTCTTCATCTTCATCAACAGCAACAGAGCCGGGCCCCGCTTTTTTAACTGTACCTTCTGGTCTGA
Source organism: Planctomycetota bacterium (assembly GCA_016206485.1). Classification (GTDB taxonomy): domain Bacteria; phylum Planctomycetota; class MHYJ01; order JACQRL01; family SBBU01; genus JACQRL01. The sequence goes on from JACQRL010000119.1 coordinate 1,534, forward strand.
CCTTTCTTACATCCAAAGAAATCATAAATTGGGCATACAAGTTAACAGGATCATATTCATCGGCAATTCGCTCGCTTCTATTCTTAATCACAGGATCTGCATTAAGTCCGAATGCTTCAAGTTTTTCGACATCAGAGATTGATGCCTTCCTGCCCGGATGATGAATCCATCCATCCTTGACTGATGAAGGAAGCTCAAAAATATAGACAAGATTATCAGAGTCAGTTTTTATATCGTGAGTGAGCTTTACAGTATATTTACCGGATTGCTCATTGAGCGTAGCATTATTCATTGCAAAATCGACAGAGTTTTTGAACGACTCCGCAACTAATGAAGCCTCTGTCTGTTCAACCAAAGCTTTATTAGCGCTGAATGAGATAGGAAAAAGCAGTACAATTCCGAGAAAACCGATTGAAAGAATTATTATTGTAACCAGTATCTCAATAAATGTAAAACCGGAATTATTTCTCACCTTCATTTGACTATCTGTTCCATCTTTACAATACCTTTTCTGAAATGATAATCCAGGCAGAGTTTATACTGCCCATCTACACTCATAAAGACGAGATCTGCCTTGGAATCATCTTCAAAACTGAATTCCTTGGGACTGGTAAAAGCTTTTGCATAAAATGAATCGAAATCAAGTGAATCAACTTCATCATATCTTTCAGTTTCCGTAAATATGAAGTCTGAGTACCCCGTTGGAAGAAATAAAATAGCGTCAGGAGACTTTTCAATTTTTACTTTATCTCCCATCCTGACCTTTGCAGATGTGCTTTCTTCATCCTGACCATCAATACGCCTGTTATTATTCAAATCTTTAAAGAATCTGATCTCATTAGTGGTTTTATCAACCTGCAAGATAACATTTACTCCAAGATTGCTCGAAACTTGCCTTGAAAGAAGTATCAGCTGTTGAAATTGGGATGCCGTTGCCTGTAATTCTTTTGGACCAAGAAATTTGCCAAAGCCGACAAATGAAATACTCAAAATAATCACAATAATTGTCATAACGATTATCATCTCAAGAAGAGTAAAACCGGAAGAATTAGCGCTTAATTTCATTATTTCTTTAGGGTACTGAAACTAGTTAGTAATATCATCATCTGCAGTTGAAGGCTCCTCACCTTGCGAGACAATATCAATGTAGTCGGGATGAAGTTCACCCGGATTTTTGTAGATCACCCTTCTTGACCAAAAATCTTTGACATATCGCGGCGCCTCAGGGTTAGACAGGTCTTCTGCCTCCAAATTAATATCCTTAAACTCGAAGAAAGGGCCAACCTTTTGCTGCGGAAGGTCAAGTCCTGTAGTGTCATAACCTGTTTTTTTGGCTATCTTGTGCCCTAAATAATAGTGCAAGTTTTGCGAACCATCATAGTCCATTGGGGGATACTTATGAAATTCATCGAAGTATAGTTTAATCGCGTAATCAAGACCTGTTATTAACTGTCTTGTAGATTTTTCCTGCTGACCTTCCTTAAGACTAACAAAAGTAACCGTTCCTATACCAAGCAAAATTGAAATAATTACTATCACCATAAGAAGCTCGACAAGGGTAAATCCTTTTCTCATATAATAATCCAATTACAATCAGCGCACAATTTTACCAGTTGTTGATACCGGTCTCATTTCCCTTCGCATTTTTACACCACAAATCAAATTCATCAACCATCTTCACCGGAGGGCTAAATGAGGTTGTATCGCCGCTAGATATTTCGTCCATCTGGTTATTTCTGTATTTTATTGTATCACCGGCAGAAGCAGGATTTCTTATATCACAGCATTCATCATTTTCAATAGGCCACTTTGTAACCTGCTCTTCTTTGAAAGTGAAAAACGGTTTACTTCTGGGGCCTTTTGTACCCAACGCAAAAGCAAGATAACTGCTCTTCCAAGGCTCAGAAGTCTGGCTTTTTGGATAGTAATTGTATGACATCTGATACATTTTAATTTGGGTTGAAAGATCATTTATCAGTGATGTCGCTTTTAGCTCCAGCGCCTTATCTGTGCCGCCACCAAGATTCGTGACTAAAACGACCATTAAGATACTTAAAATTGAGATTACTATCAACATTTCTATGAGAGTAAACCCTCTTCTATCCATCATCAACTATTCTACTGAAACAACAGGCTAGTTTCAAATTAAAGCTTACTTCCAGTTATTGTATGCTGTTTCATTTTCATCCTTCCTTCCCCCTCTCGCCCAAATGTCAACACCGGTAGTGTTTTTCAAAGGGGGATGAACCGAAGTAATCTCGCCATTAACAAAGACATCCATCAAATTATTTCTGTATTTTACTAATCCACCTGACGGACTCTTGATGTCACTGCTGTTTTCATCTGATATCGGATACACTGTCAACATTCCCTCTTTAAATGGAAAATATGGATCTGATTTGGCGCCCTTAACCCCCAATGCAAAAGCGAGATAGCAGCTTCTCCATGGTTCTCCTGTATCGCTTTTCGGATAGAAATTGTAATCATTCTTATACAAACCTACTGCCTGATTCAATCCATCAATAAAAGATTTGGTAGCAATATCTCTACCTTCTTCGAACCAGCCATATATTCCTGATATAAGTACAACCATTAAAATACTTATAATCACGATAACAATCATCAACTCAATAAGTGTAAACGCTGACTTACTCATAACTCTATAGCTTATCAAATAACTTTCTTATTTACAAACCAACACCTTAATATTCTTGTTCTTTTGGTCGTTTGATCATCTGACTATATGATCTTGCAGCCTGGCAGAGGGCAAAATTAATTGAAGGCTGCTTAGATACTAGCTACTATTACCTAGCTACTAGCTGCTAATTCATATGGTGGCGTACCCAAGCGGCCCAAGGGAGCTGATTGCAAATCAGCGATTCGTCGGTTCAAATCCGACCGCCACCTCTTTCAAATTTAAAATTTAGAATTGAAAATTGAAGAATCTGACAAAACTACCTGTTTTTCAGCGCGAAAATGAGGCCCTTGTCGCTCACTGCATAGAGAATATCATCATATATATTTTGAGCGAAAGAAGTAATGTGCGTACCCTTGTAGTTTTTAATCAATCTTCCACTGACCTTGTCAATTTGTCTCAGGTTGCCATCATTGGTCTCTATAAGCACAAAGTTCTGTGTCTCCAGAATAAATTTTTTCGCTCCGGGAACCTGCCAGTTAAATTTACCCAAAGAATTTGGTCCCAGAGGTTCACCTTCCGGTCCCTTAACAATCGGGAACAGATCTAGATTAATAATGTAATTTCTCTGGGTCTTCACCAAAATAGTATTGTTGGATAATTTAACAATCTCTTCTGTCGGCTCAGATTCGCATCTGTACTGCCAGACCTTTGAACCGCTTATTCCATTTATCGCATACAATGAACTGTCCTTAGATCCTACAAGCACAAGCAGAACATTTTGAGTCATCTCCTTAAGTTTAGTGGAAGTTTGTACAATATACGGAGATGATGATGGAGCTGCTCCAATATCATAGCTCCATACCGGAGAAGAATGCTTGCTTATGTCAAAAGATATAAGCTTCTCTTCCTCAGAAGAAAAATAGACATAAGGTATTTTTGCTACCGGAGTGAAAAATATGCGGTTTTGCGTTGTGATATTAGGCCGAAGCTCATCAACAATCTCCCCTGTAATTGAACTAATAACAAAAACGCGCGCATATCTGATCCCAACAAGAAACATGTAATTACCTGCTATAAAAGGATTAGCTCCGGGAACAAAATAAAAGTCTTTTGACCACTTTAGTTCGTATGGAGCATTCCTTTGATAGCAATAGACGTGATGCCCGGAAATAAAATAAAAATTATCCTCTTCCGAACTCTTTGAGATCTGTTCAAAAAGCTCGTCACGCTTTCTTTTCAATCTCGCAATCTCATTAACATCCTGACTTTGTGTCCTAAACAGCCGGTCAAGATCCGCTCTCACTTCTGCGTATAATCTTCTTAATCTTTCTAACTCCTGAGGAACTCCGGAGTTTTCAACAACTCCCCATTTAAGAGACAAATCAAGATTGATTATTCTTTTGGTATATCCCCCATCAAGCTCCTTTGTTCTGCGTGAAATAATAAGAAGCCTTCTCTTCGTGTTCTTTTCATTAACTGAATCAATCCTTTCTGTTTCTATATAGATATGCTCATAACCGACTGTCATCTGTCGTACTAATCCGAACTCACTTCTATCGATAATATTTTCCCATTCTATATAATTTACAGGCAATTCTTTGAGTTCAGTCCTCACCTCATTAAGTACCTTCTCCAGCTCTTTTTCTCCGATTGGTTCATATTTTTTATCGAGCTGTGCCGCTCCCGAACCGCCACAAGAACAAAGGATCAAGGCAGAAGCAAATAAGAAATATTTCATAAGCAAAATTATATATAAC
>JACQRL010000132.1 GCA_016206485.1 Planctomycetota bacterium
GCTTTCGAGGTCATCTTTTAAAATTCTAAGTGATCTTGATATTACTGTTTGCGCCCATTCTTGGTCAAAAAACAGCTCCGGATTGGATATGGAACGATTATTTGCAGCAATATCTGTATCACTAGCTTCAATGCTTAGTGTGATAGAGTCGCCGCCCCTTTTTTTTGCCGTGCGTTTGTCTTTCATATTGATAAGAAAGTGCTTTAAACTGATAATTACATATGTTCTGAACCTTCCATTTTCAGGAGATATATTCTTTAGATAATCTTTTTCCAGTATATTTGTAAAGAATTCCTGCGTGAGGTCCTTTGCGTCCTCAACTGATTTGTTCCAGATTACTCTTATATATTTATAGACAGGTCTCCAATACATAGATGCCAGAACACTCATATATTTCATATAATTTTCAGAGCCTGATTCCTTTGCCTGTAATATGATGCTCCAAATTGTATCAGGGAATCTGGACCCTTGTCCCATGAACGTTGTTTCTTTTCCCCTTGCCATTATTCATATTTTAAATAATTACCGGATTTATGTAAAGCTTCAAGTGGAAATGGACAAAAGGGGGTATGGAGATAAGGTGGAAGTAGGATTACGCTTAAAATAAGGTTGTGTTAAAGATGCAAACTTCGGTTATTTGTTCAGTCATGACTCTAATTTATGGTTGAAACCCTATCTGTAAGAGTAAGCTGGATAATTTTGTTAACGTGTTGTTGGATTTACCATTTAATTGCTTTCACAGTAAATTCCCCCTGAGTTTCTGCTGTGATTTCAACCGTTGCTTCGTAGTATAATGTCCAGTCAAGCGATATATCATCAAATAGTAAAAATCGAAATTTTACCTCACCGGTAGCAAAGGTCTCAGTACTCATCAACTGTGCTGAATTACTATCTGATTTTGAGAGGCCTGCATCATGTCCCGTTTCTTTTTCGCCATTCCTGACCTCTATTTTCGCGCGATAAACTGAGAATTTATTCATAAACTCTTCAGGCACAAAATAGTACACCTTATAACTTTTCTTCTTTTTTAGGACTATGACTTTAACCTCCATGGGTGAGATGTCAAAATAGCGCGCTTCACGTCCATCAATAGTAACTGCGTACAGATTAATCTTTTCTTCCTGATCTTTCAGATCAAGATTGAACGATCCGTCTTGTTTTGTTGTTGCACTGAACCCAATGTCAGATTGACTGCCTCTAATCTCAACGCCTCCCAATGGATTTCCATCCTCATCAATACATTTGCCAATGAACCATCCCTCCACTTTCTCAAATAACACTTCCAAATAATTTGTTGTATCGTAAGATAGTTTTGCTTCAAAAGTCTTCCCATTATATCCCGACAAATTTATGATTAACTGAAACCTGACCTCAGCAGGAAACCATAATTTATATATACCAGTGCCGGAAAAGGGTATTGTATACGACTGAGTAAAATAGCCTTCTTTATAATCTCCCGGCCAGTAATTAAAATTACCCTCATTTTGTTTTGCATCTACAAACATATTAACAGGGAAATTGAAGGCCGGTTTCATATCTTTAAAACGGATATTCAAGGATAATTCTGACATTTGATGACAATTGAGATTGATATCAAGCTCCATCGGATTTTCTGTAATATCAAAAGTTTTTGCATAATTTAAGTGGGCGAGTTGCTCAAAAGAGTATACACTGAGTTTACCCTTTGAGTACGATCTAAATCTGACAGGCATTTCACTTTTGCCTTCCTCTCTTCTACTTATGAAGAAGCCATAATTTACAATAAGTTTGTCTTCTCTATCAACAGGTTTTTCATAGCTGAATTCTGCATTAAACTCACCCAACTTTCCGGTTGTTGCATTTCCAAGAGAATGGAATTTAGTTTTTAATAATCCTTCTGATATGCCGGACTCATCTAATGTTGAAATACCAAACCAGATATCGGCTCGAGGGTGAATATGATTTTCTGATGACGATAATCTGCCCTTTATTTTGATGAACTGTCTTATTATTTCTATTGAAGCTGATTTATTTTCATTACTTTGTTCAGAGATAATGGAACTTGAAGACCTTTTTACTTCATCAATCGCTGTAAAATCAACCGATTTAACATTTTTGCTATTAC
>JACQRL010000125.1 GCA_016206485.1 Planctomycetota bacterium
ATCCAAAAATCAAGGTCTACAGAAAACCTATTGAGTCCAAAACAGAGCCTCAGCATACTACCACCGCCAAAAACGAGGTTAGTAAGAATCTTTTTACTGTTCAGTCTATCCAGAACTTCTAATTCAAACCGTTCCTGCCGTATTAGATCCTGCATAATCTCCTTACTATACTCTTTGTTTTAGGCGGAAAGACAGTTAGGATTTTTTTCACCTTCGCTTTATTAAGTTTGCTTATATCAAGAGAATCAAAATCTATTTTGTATCTACCAAGAGAATAGAGATAAACCATATCTATAAATGCCTTCTCCTTGGTTGCTATGAAGATATCGTCCTTCTTTACAAAATCAAAGTAATATTCTTTTTTAATTTTGAAGAAATTAAATACTGTGCCTTCAACTTCAAATCTGATTGAGCGCTTTAAAGAAGCACTTTCAAGGAAATTTCTTTGAACTTGAGTAGTAACTTCATACAAAGACAATGCCGTCATGAACGAGATATAAGAAGGAACCTGAAGGAAATTAGAGATTCTCAACATGTCTTCTTTAGAGAAATTCTTCCATTTCGGGTCAAGGACATAAAAATTCTTTTTCAGCCTCACAAACAACCCTTGCTTAAGGTAGCGGGTGCATTGAACACGGGCGGATTGGATTTTTATGCCAAGGACCCTTGAGACATCATCTGCAGTAAAATATAGTCTCTTGCCTAATTTTTGAAGGTTTTCGTATTTCATTTTGTTGGGTATACCAAATTAACATTTTTGTTAATTATACATATCTATAACTCAATTGTCAAATAGTATTTTAAACAGGTCTATCTTTGCAGCGTTTGAACTCCTATATATCTCAACCCATTCTTCACTTGTATCCATAGATTCCCTTTATCCCTAAATCTTACCGTCACTTCATTTCTATAGTAATAAAAATAGTATTAGCCCCACAACCAATGTCAATATTACAATAAGCCCCAAACCGAGTAACAGGTCTCCAAATTTTTTCTTGGCCAATTCCTTTCCTGCAAATGTTTGTAGAGTTATGTTAGTAGGTGGAGAATATTGGCCTCCACCAATTTGATTTAAGAATACAGCAGGAGGAATATTTGTTACATTCGGCCCTTTACATTTCTCACAAATCTCACCAGTATTATCCCGAATATCATCCCCGCACTTTTGGCATTTCATAGTGACCTCCTTTCACTCCTGCATTATATCAGACACAATAGGGCAAACAAAATCAAAAAAACTATGATGAGAAGTATAACAAAAAACCCTTTAAATCCTACCTTCTGGAATAGATACGTACCTGAAATTAAGTTTGATACTGAAGGAGGATACTGAGACGGAGCATATTGCGATGGGGTTAGGTCTGTAAGTGTTAGCATAGAAGATGTATTAGTCCATAACCGAGGTGTATTTTGCAGTATCTCTTTTGCTCTGTGTGCCTCAGATGGAGCAACCATAATGTGCATATTCAATCTCTTACCAAAATATACTTTAGCCGGAATATCAGACACTACTGACTCAATACCTTTACTCCTCAAGATTGACTGTGCCATGTCTACACGAGAAGCATCCCAGTCATTGTAAATCTCCACAAAGTTAGTTTTTTGTTCTTTTTCAATAAATCCTCCGCTACTTTAAATGGGGTTCTTTTAAAAGGTCATTTATAAAGAAGATATCGTATAACCTTATTTCCACCTTTTAAAACCAGTCACTCGTATCTAAGAGCCTGGATTGGATCCATGAAGGCCGCTTTGCGGGCGGGATACATGCCGAAGATTATCCCAATGGCTACAGAGATGGTAAATGCCACAAGCGGGAAATACAAAGATACGATAGTGGTTAACCCGGCAAAGATGTCCACTATCTTGGCGCCTATGATACCGACAATGATTCCGATGAGACCGCCACTACCTGATAATACAACAGTCTCAGTAAGAAACTGTTTGATTATATCACTCTGTCTTGCACCTACTGCCCTGCGGATACCTATTTCCCGTGTCCTTTCTGTAACATTTGCCAGCATTATATTCATGATTCCTATTCCTCCAACAAGCAAAGATATTGCGGCAATAGAAATCATAACGATATTAAATGTTCTCTGTGTTTTTTGTTTCTGTCTCAAGAGTTCCATAGGCACAACGATTTCGTAGTCTTCATCTTCATGTCTTTTTGCAAGTATAGATTTGATTAAAAGGGCGTTCTTCTCCACAAATTCTGTATCCTTCATGTGAACAATGATTTCATCTAATTCAACATCCAGGGCTTCATGCGCGCCAGCAGTGCTGGTAATTGACAATGTGCCGAAACGAGAAAAGGCGCTCGTCAGCGGGATATATATATCTTTGTTCACATCGTAAGCCGTCATAGCCTGAGTCCCTATTTTTGCCGAGGCACGATTCTCCAAAATTCCTATAACAAAATACCACTGGTCCCCGATTTTCAGGTATTCTCCAAGCGGCTCCTTGAAACCGAAAAGGCGTTCTGCAACTTCGGCACCAATTACACAAACCCTCGCGTTCTTAGTCATGTCATAGTCGTAGAAAAACCGTCCCTGGTGAATATTTAAATTTAGCACACTTGCATATAAAGGCGTTGTTCCAACCACCCTGGCATCCATACGCCGGTCAGCATACCAGACATCCTTACGCACATCCCGCATCGGGATGACTAAATCTATACCCGGACATACCGCTTCAATGTGTGAGACATCTTTACGACGAAGTCCGTATCTTAGAACCCATCTCTCTCCCTCTGTCTCTTCGGCGCGCCTGGTTTTTTTCGGCGGCTTGACACTGCGAATGGTAATATTCTCTGTTCCCAGAAGTTTAATCTGCTGTAGTATTTCCCAGCGGGCTCCTTCACCGATAGAGAGCATGGCAATCACTGCTCCGACGCCAAAAATCATCCCGAGCATAGTCAGGGTGGAACGGACCTTGTGCAGGCGTAAATTTCTCACGCCAATTATTATGGTTTGTGCCAGGTTCATGAAAACCCCTTTTCCTCTCTCACGATTTTCCCGTCAGAGAAATGCATAATTCTTTCTGCCCGTCGGGCGATTTCTTCCTCATGTGTCACAACGACAATGGTGCGTCCAGTCTTGTGAAGTTCTTCAAAAATATGCATGATATCCTGACTTGATTTGGAATCTAAGTTACCTGTAGGCTCGTCTGCTACTAACAGGGTTGGATTGTTTACTAATGCCCGGGCTATGGCAACGCGTTGCATTTCACCGCCAGAGATACGGTTTGGCAAGAAAGAAATCCTGTCTTCTAAACCAACTGCGGTGATTACCTCTATACATCGCTTTTGGTCAATCGGTTGTCCTGAATATAGCAGTGGCAACTCAACATTCTCAATGACATTTAACTGGGGGATCAGGTTGAATGTCTGAAAGATGAAACCAATCTTTGTATTCCGCAGCTGAGATAGCCTGTCATCGTTCAGAATAGAGACGTCTTCACCATCCAGGAGATACTTACCCTCGGTAGGTCGGTCAAGGCATCCTAAGATGTGAAGAAGCGTTGATTTACCTGACCCGGACGCCCCCATAATTGCCAGAAACTCTCCCTTAGCGATTTTCAGGTCAATACCATCTACAGCATGAACTTCAAGAGAAGACCCTTGCTCGCGGAAGACCCTTCTAATACCACAAAGTTCCACAACCACTTCTGGCAAACTCAAGACCCTCCTTTCAATTCATTCTGGACTTCAGTGGAAGAAAGCACTACCACATCTCCTTCCTTTAGCCCGTCAGCCACCTCTATAAAATTATCGTTGCTTTGACCGATCCGGACTTCTATCTTTGCCTTCTTTCCGAACCTCAATACGTAACAGTGATATTTTCCCTCATTTTCAAATACCGCCTCCACTGGCACGCACAGGACATCTTTTAACCGATTTACATGAATTGTAGCCTTGCTGCTCATCCCGGGTTTCAATCGGGGGTCACTACCTTCAAGTAGTACATCCACATCAAATGTCTTTACATCAGTTGTTCCATACCGTCCCTTTTCCTTAGCGATGAGTCCCACTTTCTCCAATTTGCCTTTAAATTTAAGCTCGGGATAGGCGTCTATACTAACATCTACCTCCTGTCCTGCTTTTATTTTGTCAACATCAACTTCATGCACCTTACACGCAACCTGCATGATAGACGTATCCGGCAAAGTTATAAGAGTTTGCTGTCCATAGATACGCCCTCCCACTCTTATCTCCCGTCCACGCCAGTCATAAGGGTCCCCGCTGCCATAGATGACGATGCCGTCATTAGGAGCCTTAAGCGTCATGCCATTAATGTCTTTTTTGAGTTTCTCAATACTATCCTGCTTGAGTTTTAATTGCCTGCGCGCGCCGTTTAAACCAGTTTCCTTTTGTGCTATGACGTTCTCAAGACGCATCTTGGTCGCCTCAAGTTCCCTGCATGCCTCTTCGTAATCTGACTTGATTTTCTGCAATTCCTTAGGATGGGTGTATGTCATAAGGACATCGTAATTTGTCTGTGCCTTATCAAGTGCGACCTGTGCGTCAAGAAATTCGTTCTGCGTAACGAATCCCTTCTCCAAAAGTTCCGGCATTCCCTGCATATCCCGCTTTGCCTTTTCTAAGTTTGCCTCTGCCTCCTTAATCTTTTGAGGTCCTTCGCCCTTTTCGTATTTCTCCATGTCCATACGAGCCATTTCTACCTTGAATTTCGCCTTAGTCATCTCACTCTCGTTCTGAATTCTCTGAATTTCAAAGTCTCTCTCCTTCTGGATAACATCACTTTCCATCTGTTCAATGCTTATTAATCCTTGCTGTAAGTCTTGTTCCAGGTTTGTCTTGTCCAATTCTGCGAGGATGTCACCCTGTTTGACCTGGATACCTTCGTCCACCACGTATAGGATGGTCGCCTCACGTTGTAGTTGTGCCGCAATCGGCGTAGATTTCTTTGCCTTCAAACTTCCGGATTCCACCAAATCTATAACTAAATCCTGTTTTTTAACCCTGTATGTCGCTTCCCTGTGTCCTTGATTATTCCGGCGTATCTGGACACCCATGCTCACCAATGCTAAGAAGATAATTATCAGTAATACTATACTTGCACCCCAGACTTCCTTTCTCTTTAGCGGAGCCATTTCCCCTCCTCGTCAATACGTAACGTCCCAATCTCTCTCTGTAATTCTAATTTTCCAATGATGTAGTCTATCTGTGCTGATACCAGTTGATTCTGAGCACTCGC
>JACQRL010000130.1 GCA_016206485.1 Planctomycetota bacterium
CAACAAAATTAATAACGCTCTTTTTCATGATTCTATTTCCTAAAATAATCTCCGCACAGGATCAGGATCCAAAACAGGAGCTCGAACAGATCAAAAAGAGAATAGCAGATCTTGAAAAACAGTTATCGGCAAAACAAAACAACGAAAATAAAACTGAATCAATATTTAATGAGGGTTTTTGGCTGGTGGGTAAAGATGACAAGATCCGTATAGGCGGGTCGGCACAGATCGATGGACGCTTATTTTTGGATAGAGAAGACGGTGATTCAAATTTCTTGATACGACGTGCAAGAATTTTCGTTACAGGAACACTTGAAGATAATTTCAACTATATGATGATGGGGCGTTGGGACCAGCTTACACCTACCGTACACTTTGCCTGGCTCGAAGCCCAACATCTCTCCTACGCAAGATTCAGAGTCGGTCTCTTCAAAGAACCTTTCAGTCTTGAAGGATTACACTCAGATCAGCATTGGGATTTTGTGGAAAGATCCATGATTGTTTCAAATTTTCTCCAGCTGGAAGACATAGGCGCAATGCTTTACGGAAAATTCCTGGAAGAACGTGTTGAATACGGAGTCGGAGTTTTTAATGGTAGAGGCAGAAGCGCAGATAATAATCCCGACAAAGAGTATGTGGGCCGTATTGTATTAGCCCCCTTTCAGAAATCAGTAGACATTCTTAACGATTTATATCTCGGGGCGTCAATTTCCGCGTCTGAACAGTCAGAAACGCTTTCAGGAACCACATTTAAAACAGGAGCAGGAACTGAATTTTGGAAATGGTCAGGCTCTACAACAGTAAATGATGATAAAGTTAGAAAAGGTGCCGACTTAGAATGGATATATGGTCCCGCATCAGTGAAAGCAGAATATCTTCAGGCAGATTGGAATGACATATCAAAAGCCGCAATAACAGAAGATTTTTTGAGCAGCGGCTGGTTCATACAGGGATCATTCCTTCTTACAGGAGAAAATAAGCGGCGCAACAAGCCTGTACTTCCTAAATCAAATTTCGATCCTGCAAAAGGAACATGGGGCGCATGGGAAGCTGCAATCAGGTATGAAGAGCTGAAACTGGAAGATGACCTGATCACAACCGGCTTAGCAACCGGAACAGACAAAGTAAAAGGATTCACAATCGGGATAAATGCATATCTGAACAAACACATGATGGTTAAAATTGACTGGCAAAGACTGGATTTTGATGACGATATCACGGTCGGTTCACACATAAATGATGATGAATCGATTCTCTTCATAAGATTCCAGGCAGAATTCTAATACAAACTGCTAAATATATTACTTGCAATCAAACAGAGATTTGGCTTTGTCCAACAAATATACTAAGTTGGTGGTACGCAATGGCTTGCAAAATTTGTTGGTAAGAGAACGTTTAAAATATGAAAGTACATTAACACAGTATTTGTTCGCCATTTTATGCATTTTTGTAAAGCGTGTCCTAAAGTTATGGGACAAAGCCAAGTGTCTTCTAAAATATCCAATCTGGAACCTTCAATCTTAAATCTTCAATCCTAAATCTACAATTATTAAAAAGGCCCTCAGGGAAAAGGGAAAAAAGGAGAAGGAGTATGGGGAGGAGCCCTATTCCCCGGGGTCTAACAGCTAGAATTCTCTTCCATGTATATAACGTTTAAAGATGCAATAATGTTTCCTTCAGATATCAGTTATTTTTTGCTGTCTGTAACACAGAAATACAGCAAAAGTAGAGAAAAAACGGGTTTTATACGCGCATTTAATGACTCCTCATAAAATGTTGTTTCATACTATAGATGAAAAAATATTATTTTCTCCTGACGCTGGCTATTCTAATTGCATGCATCTTTTTATTCAATTATCAGTCTAAAAACAGCAAAAATAACACCAGGTCGAAGCAGACCGACAATTCAGTCCAAGAATCTATCAGATTAGAAAAAACCAACAACGTGAATCATAGAAAAGAAACATCCGGAAAAAATCGAGAAGTATACACTGCTAATAAAGCAGTACAGCAACCTGATTTGTCTACATCAGTGGACAGCGAGAAAGCGCTCAAAGTGTACGGCAGCATCAGGCACGTTGATACCCAACACCGTACAGGCGCTTCTGTTGTTTGCAAGGTCATTGCGGAAGATGCTGTAAATAAAATAAATACAACTCTTGCAGCTGTACATTTGCAACCAGATGCTGATGGAAACTTTTCGGCTGAAATTAAATATAGAACTGCGAAAAACAGCAGCGACAGTTTGGTAATAGGAGTATCTAGTCCTTTCGATACATCGCGCCATGTTTACAAAGATGGAAAATATTCCATTGATTACAGCTCGTTGTGTTATGTAAATAACGTGACATTTAACCTGAAAGATGCTGGTGATATAGTGAATGTTGAACTTATGTGTGCTCCAGTAGCTGCTTTAGAGATTCGTGTTGTAACTGACGGAATTGTGCAGGCGGAGGAATATTCCTTTATGTTCGAGATAAAAGGCGCGGAGAAATATTTTTTAACATCAAATTCCGGTGATGTCCCGCTGGGATATGTGTCCTGCAATATTACTACTGATGGAAACAAAATAGAGTTCAATATTCCCGCTGGTGAAGAACTTGAAATAAATTGCAGTCACCCTGATTTTGTAGGTAAAAAAGAGATTATTAGTCCATTGCAGGCAGGAGAAAAAAGGGTGGTGCAAATCGTTATGGAAAAGCCTCAACATAAATTCATCGGCAGATGTGTAGATATACATGGCAATGGAATTAAAGATGTTTATGTAAGTGCTTTTCAGGAGGGGTTGCCATGGACTAAATCAGTTACCGATGTAAATGGAAACTTTGAACTGAGTGTTTTGAATAAGCAGTTGACCTCAATCTACTTCAGCAAAGTTCCATACAAAAGTGATCCTAATATGCGCGATATAAATATTTATAATCCCCTTACCGTTACTCTTGAAAGAGATGAGGACTTTCACGAGGTGCCAGTCAAGTGTATGGACGAACAAGGGAATCCTGTCAGTGGAGCATGGGCAACTGACTGTGATGAAAATGGAATTATGACAGGCGGCTTATCATCAAAACCAATAGCTGCTTTTGAAGCAGGGTCTCAACCCGGCAGCTATCGCCTTTATTTATCAAAAGAGTTTCCTCAACATGTAGCCTTCAGCGCAGAGGGATATCGAATAAGCGTAATTAAAATTACCGGTTCTGCTCCTATAACAGTTGGATTCACCAGATCAAAATAACAGCTGGTTGGCAAAAGTGAAAGAGCTCTGCTATATTTTTCTTTTCCCGAGAAATTCTATCAATTTGCCCAAAGAAACCTGATATTTCTCTGAAATACCAATATCTGCAAGAGATTTAATGGCCTTCGTATTGATATCCTTTAAAAAAGACTCCATTTCTACATCAATCTTATATTCGCCAATTATCCCTCTCATCTGCCCCTGAAAACCATCACTATCAAAACTGCGTCTAAATAATTCTTCAATCCTTTGGATTCCTATTTTGCTTCGCAGAAGGATTAAGGGAAGTGTCATCTTGCCTTTTTTTATATCCTGGCACGTTGATTTACCTGTCATTCCCTCATCTCCCATAATGTCAAGCCAGTCATCAACTATTTGAAACAGTGTCCCCATTGTATTGCCAAATTCTGCGTAGCTTTTCAATTTCTCAGTATCCCTGCATGCCCAGACAGCCGCAAGTTCAAACAGGGTTGCAGTTTTTTTCTTAATAATATCGAGATATGTATCCTGCGCCATGTCAAAATTATTCCTATTTTCCAATTGGTTCATTTCACCAAGACAAACCAGCTCGCATGCTCTTACAACATCCGCAATTTTATTACTGTCTTTCAAACCGCATGCGATGGAAAGCGCCCTGGAAAGAAGATAATCTCCTGTTATTATAGACTTCTCATTATCATATACGGCTTTAAAAGATGCTCCCTGCCTTCTCAAAAGTGTATCATCAAGCACATCATCGTGAAGAAGCGTCGCAGCATGGATAAGTTCAATGACACTCGCAGATCTGAGATCTTCATCTGAAATATCATATCCGCCACCCCGCAACAGCAGTATGAGCAGAGCGGCCCTGATTTTCTTACCGCCATAAGCTGAAAGGTGCTTTAAAGCCTCGAAATCTGCATCAGCTGAAATAGCGTTCTTGTAAAACTTCTCAACAGCATCCAGATCCTTTTCAATAACTGAATAAATATCCAGAAGAATCTTCTTTTCCTGCTGTTTAAGAACAAACCCTTGCATTGCCTATAAAATAAAACTCAACAGGTTATTTTCAATTTATTCTGACATTATTAGCGGTTTACCTCACTCAGATATATATGTGGAATCGGACCAAATCTGTGTTATCAGTGGAAAAAATTTGCAAGCTCTACTTTTTCGATGAACTTAAGACTTTCCCTCTTTCCTTCTCCGCAATCTGATCAGGCAGATTAAATTTATCCAAAGGGAGACTGCTGTCAGGCACCATATGCGCAGGATAATTCAATAAACTTATTATGTAATTATTAAATCTATTCTGCTTGAACTTTGCCTTTACTTTTTTTCTTAAAACATTTTCAAGCTTGCAAATTGACTCATACCCGTAATAAGAATACAACTCCCTGCCGGGATGCGTTAGCATAACTCCAATCTCTGACTCAGTTATTGTCCAATCAAAACATGAGTGCCTTGCCAGATAAGCAACTGCTTCTTTTGATTTTAAATCCCCTCTAAACAATTTTATCTCTGTTATGAATTTTACAGTAGCTCTTGCAAGCGCCATCGTATTCATAAAAGAATGATGCACGGTATCTTCAAATCCAAGCTCATTAAATTTTATTGATGAATACTCGCGCCACCCGGCAATAGTAAAACCGGCATCGTTCACTGCATCAAGCAGCGACATTTTTCCTTTGTTGAGCATAAAATAAAGATGCTCACCGGGGTAGCCATACCTCGTTGTCAGGGCAGTAACAAGAGGATTATTTAATTCCCTTATTTTATCGAGATCACAGTCAGGAGGCGCAAGAAATAAAAAACCCTTTCCGGATTTACTGAACACACCGCCGTTTTTATACAAATAAAGTGGGTTGTATTGTACATAGAAAGAGGGTTCCTCTAATACATATAACGTATCTCCGGATGACATCTTGCAAAAAGCATTATCTGTGGCAAATTCGAATGATCTTGAAACAACTCCTTTTGCAACCTGTATGAGTTCCTGGATATTTGACGATCTCTGTTCTTTGATAACTGAAATCGCCATATCAACTGTTTGTCTTCTTGCAATTTTATTACCAATGCTTTGGAGTTTCTTATTAAGCTGGTCCAATCTGACCTCAGCAGTGGCGACTACTGAAGGAATATCTTTAGTTTGAAGGAGATGCTGAAGATATTTGTCATAAATATCGCGTTCCATGAGCTCCATATTCTTGCATTTACTCAGGATCCTTACAATAAGATGATGGTACATCGATTCGATTTCATTCAGACACTTCTCGGACAATTTTTTTATTTCCTTGTAGATTTTTGCCTTTGTACCTTCTCTTGCTAACTCCTGAAGATAATAAAAGAAACCGGGAATACGCGTTACAGCCTCTAATTCCAGTTCAAGAAGAGGAACAACAGGACTATCAACTCTGTGCCAGATTTCCTTCAGTCTTTTCGGAAGCTGTGACATCCGCTTATACAGATGAATCATTCTCTCCTGAAGAGGCGCATAATCTATTGCAATCAGCGGATAAAGCGAATCAAGTGAATACTCGGTTAGTGAAGGAGATTTACCCCAGTATCTAATATCCTCAAGTTCGATAAGCCATTTATCTGCCAGGTATAATGCGAGCTTTAAATCTCTCGATTCGTGACCGCTTAAAGGCTTAATCTTGGCAAGATCCCTTTTAGCAGACTTCAGATAATTTATCCTGTCCTTCATCACATCAGCGGTTTCTGGAATAAGTGTATCCATGTGCTCTTCAAGACCTATTGCGCTGGAAATAATAGGATTCAATTTTAACCAGCCTTTTAAAAACTGATTCAAATTTTTATCCAACCGTTTGTTGTTTAACATGCGGAAAAAAGCCTATTTACCAAGGACTCTTTTGAATTCCTCAATAAGAGCCGGAATAACCTCAAATGCGTCTCCAATAATACCATAGTTTGCAATCTTAAATATCGGCGCATCTTTGTCTTTATTAATTGCCACAATAACCTTAGATGAAGTCATGCCTGCCAGATGCTGTATTGCGCCTGAAAGACCGATAGCTATGTATAAATTCGGAGAAACAGTTTTTCCTGTCTGGCCAACCTGCTCGGAATATGGTCTCCAACCGGCATCAACGACAGCACGTGAAGTTCCTATAGCAGCTCCCAATACATCTGCAAGCTGATCACGCAAACTGAAGTGTTCAGGTCCCTTCAATCCTCTGCCCGCGGAAACTATAATCGATGCCTCAGTTAACTCAGGTCTTCCTTTCTGCTGAACTCTAATCTCTTTGACCTGTATCTTCGGATTAACAGATCCTATGTCAAAATCAATCTCAACCTCTGATTTATTTGATGATGCCTGTTCAACTGCATTAAAAACATTCGGTCTTAATGTAACGAATTCCGGATTTTTATTTCCGCACAACAATATATAACACTTGCCCGCATATACAGGTCTCTTCCAGATAATTTTGCCTGAACTCTCTTTATATTCTGTACAATCACCAATAACTGTCGCCTCAAATCTGCATGAGACAGCAGGAGCAAGATCCTTCCCCATAGAAGTGGCGGAAAAGAATACTCTTTTCGGATTTGTCTTTCGAACTGCATTAACAACAAGGTCTCGATATATCACAGGATTATAAAATTCAAGCTTGGCGTCATCTTTATAAAATACTGAGTCCGCGCCAAATTTATACAGAGTATCGAAATTCCCCTTGATATCCTTGCCAACAAGAACTGCATTTGACGGAGCGCCTTCGCTCTTTGCGATCTTTGAAGCAACGGAAAGCGCTTCAAGCGAGCTTTTCTTCACCTGACTATTTCTCTGCTCAATAAAAGTCAAATAGCTCATAAAACCTTCGCTTCCTCTTTTAACAATCTTACAAGTTCCTTAACCGCGCCCGAACCCTCTCCAACTATTCTGCCGGGAGGTCTCGGCGAAGGAGCTTCATGTCCAGTTACAGCCACACTTTCAGGTAATGACGCTATCTCCTTTACCGGAATCTCTTTCTTTTTTGCAAGCATTATTCCCTTAAGAGACGGATACCTCGGTTCATTCAACCCTCTCTGGCAAGATATTACACAGGGAAATTTAGTTTCCATTATTTCCTCGCCGCCTTCAATCTGCCTTGTAGCGCAAACTGAATCACCATTCACTTCAACCTTCGTCACAACACTCACCCAGGGAACATCGAGAAGAGTAGCCACCATTGATGGAACCTGATAGTTATCATCATCTATAGCCTGTTTTCCAAAAAGCACCAGATTATATTCTCTCTGCTTAATTTCATCAGCAAGCAATTTAGCAACGGAGTATGAGTCGTAATTCTTTCCACCCTTTAGAAGGCAGGCTTCATCAACACCCATGGCAAGACAACGCCTCAAAACAGAATTGTTAGCATCAGGGTCCAGTGAAATGGCAGTTACAATGCCTCCATTTTTCTCCTTCAATTTAAGAGCTTCCTCTACAGCCAGTTCATCGTAAGGATTAAGTATCCATTCGATATCCTGTTCAATACCGCTTTTATCAGGCTTGACCCTTATCTGAGTCGTAGTATCAGGAGTACGTTTTACACAAACAATAATCTTCATATTTATGGATTTACCTCAAAATTTTAGCTGCAGTTTCCCCGATATCCGCAGGAGACTTACAGACAGTTACTCCGGCATCCTCAAGGGCCTGTATCTTTCCCTGCGCAGTTCCTTTCCCGCCTTCAATAATCGCGCCTGCATGCCCCATTCTTTTTCCTTTTGGAGCGGTCTGCCCTCCAATAAAAGTGATGACAGGTTTTGGATACTTTGATTCCTTAATAAACGCAGCCGCCATCTCTTCATCCTGACCGCCGATCTCACCTATAAGCACAACTGCCTCAGTTTCGATATCGCTTCTGAATAATTCCAGAAGATCTATATATTTCAAGCCAATAATAGGATCACCCCCAATACCGATACAAGTTGTCTGTCCAAGACCCACATTTGACAGTTGCCACACTGCTTCATAAGTCAGCGTTCCGCTTCGCGAAATAACTCCGACCCTTCCTTTTTTGTGTATATAACCCGGCATTATGCCAAGTTTCGTCTCTCCTGCCGTAATGATTCCGGGGCAGTTGGGTCCGATCAGTCTCATCTTATTTCCAATATAGTTTCTGAACTTCAATTCATCCAAGATTGGAATTCCTTCCGTAATACAAACAGCAAGCTTTATCCCTGCATCGCACGCCTCGCAGATTGAATCAGCGCATAAAGCCGGAGGGACAAACAGAACACTCGCATCAGCTCCCTCATTTTTTACCGCTTCTTCAACAGAGTCGTATACAGGAACTCTGTCTTCAAAACGCTGGCCGCCTTTGCCGGGAGTAACACCGGCTACAACTTTTGTTCCATATTCGAGCATCTGCTTTGCATGAAACGAGCCTGCGCTGCCCGTAATCCCCTGGACAACAACACGGGTATTTTTATCTACCAATATGCTCATCTTGCAACCTCTACTACTTTTTTTGCGGCCTCAGCCATCGATGAAGCAGTAACAAATTTCAGTGTCGAAGAACCAAGTATCTCCCTGCCGCGCTGAACATTAGTTCCTTCCAACCTTACAACGATGGGAATCTTGATCTCGACCTCTTTAGCCGCCTGAACAATCCCTTCAGCCAAAACATCGCACTTCAATATTCCGCCGAAGATGTTTATCAGTATTGCCCTCACACTTTTATTTGCCATCAAAAGCTTAAAGGCAGTTACAATCTGATCTTTGTTTGCGCCGCCGCCAACATCCAAAAAGTTGGCAGGATTTCCACCATAATATTTAATTATGTCCATTGTTGCCATGGCAAGTCCGGCACCATTGACCATACACCCGATATTGCCGTCAAGGCTCACATAATTCAGCCCTGCCTCATTAGCTTGTAACTCGAGCGGATCTTCCTGTAACTTATCGCGCATTTCAGCAATAGCAGAATGCCTCCAAAGAGCCCTGTCATCGACTGATACCTTTGCATCAAGAGCGACAAGCTCTCCTCCCTCCGTAACAACAAGCGGATTTATCTCAATAAGTGAACAATCAAGCCCAGTAAACATCTTGAGAACACCCTTGGCGACCTGAACAAACTGCTTTTGTAATTCTGTACTGAGTCCAAGACCTTTCGCAAGCCTTCTGAACCTGAAATCATTAAATTCGCATAATCCTGAAATGTTCTCTATTTTTATTTTTTCCGGACTTTTTCTAGAAACCTCTTCAATATCAACACCACCTTCCGTACTTGCAATCAGAGAATAACCGTAAGTCTGCCTGTTAACCATGCATGCAAAATAAAGTTCTTTCTGGATCTGAGCGGGGACCTCAAATATCAATTTAGAAATCGGCTTGCCATCTTTTCCGGACTGATACGTTATAAGCCTGCTTCCAAGAAGTTTTTTAGATATCTCCCTTGCCTCCTGAACACTTCCGGACATCTGGATGCCGCCAGCCTTTCCTCGCCCTCCGGTATGAGCCTGCGCTTTAATTACAACCTTAGAAGAATTTAACGAAGTCCATGCGGATTCAACTTCAGCATGATCTGAAACCACTTTAAACAGCGGAACTTTAATACCATACTGCCTGAACAGCTCTTTGGACTGGTATTCATGGAGTAACACCGTGCTAGAGAGAATAAAAACCAGAGATTCTATTTCAACGATTAAATAGATCTACCAAAAAATCGACCCATCAACACAAATCTACATATAGCCAGTAAAACAATAAAGCCGCAAAGCCGGCAACCGGATCTAAACCAATCTGCATTAGTAATCTTTGGGGCGAGATTCGAATAACCTGACACAAAATATTTTCCTGCAAGATTACCTGTCACGAATTCACGTCTCATTTTTTTGAGAATCTTTACTGGAGCCGAATCCATATTCGCATACGTTGATGTTGCCACATAGCAAAGAATCCCTTCAACTCTGTTACGACTTCCATCACTTCCTTCTGACGCAGAATTACTGCCGGAA
This sequence comes from Planctomycetota bacterium, assembly GCA_016206485.1. Lineage (GTDB taxonomy): Bacteria > Planctomycetota > MHYJ01 > JACQRL01 > SBBU01 > JACQRL01. The sequence goes on from JACQRL010000130.1 coordinate 10,178, forward strand.
TTGCCGGGCAGCCCGGGCAACGGATCAGGAATAAATACAGGAGGACCTCCGATCTCCGGATCTCCGGGCGCCGACGGATTTTCCACTTCACTCCCATTGCCCTCAAACGTGGTAGCGCTGACAGGACCGACATATGAGGAAACGGCAGCAGGAGCAGCAGTTTTCTTGTATCTTATTTTATATCTGTACAGTGTGGCAGGCTGGAGACCCTGATCCGAGTAGCTTGATTGTGAAGAAGGAATTGTGGCAATAAGCGCAAAATTATTGTCCGAACCTGAAGCTCTCTTTATCTCAATAGCGCTAATTTGGAACAAAGTAAGAAAAATACTATTAACGCTGGTCCATCCCAACATAATTTCTGAACTGGAGACTGGAGTAGCAGTAAGACCGGTTGGCAAATAAATTAAAGTAGGCGGGGGGTCACCGGGAGCTGCAGGAATTCCAACAGAATTACTTAATGCAACATAATCAGAATGGGCATCCCTGCTTCCTGACCATGAACTGAAATTCATCTCTACATATGACCTCACCCTATAATTATAAACGGTGTCAGGAATAGTCAGAGTATCCTGAAACGAGATCTGGTTATATGAAATGTCCGCTATTTGCTGATATTCATTATCAGTCTGTGTTGATAATTTTCTCTCAACTTTAAACCCTGCCCCGACAGCGCCCGTGACACCCGATCCCCCGGTAGAAACAATACCCTCTAAGTTTATTGACCAGTTAATAGTCACTGAATTATTGCTGTTAACCACAGCCCCGTTTGTTCCGATCGAAACTTTGTTGGGCTTAACATTTGTTCCATCATTAGTTGCAATCCCGGCAACAATGCCCTGATTATCCTTATTACAAACCCATATATTATCTCCCCCACTTGAAGACAACATACGAGGCGCTGTTTGATCTCCTGACATCCCAACCTGAAAGCCCCCACCATTGCTCTGTGAGTATTTTCCACTCCCATCAAGTACCGATACATCCTGAGCGTATATTTTTCTGCCACTGCCGCTGCGCGCGTCTTCCCACATCACATACAACACATTTTGACCAGTAGCAAGATTGTTATATAAAATTGTTGGATTGGTCTGGTCTCCAACAGCAGTACATACAGCGGCCTGCCACTCAATAGCGCCGCTGATTTTATTTACCTTTGCAGCGTATATATTCTTGTTCCCGCCTGCGATTGCCTCACCCGACCATGCAATCACAAATTGATCCGTCACTGCCAATCTGGTCATAACCGGATTCGAATCAGCAACACTATTATTAGAAATATTAATTCCATATCCGCTGAATATTCTTGTACTCTGTGTAACATTAAATCCATTGAAGTAAATATCATCATCTCCATCCTGATTGCTTTTGCAAGTCAAGTATACCTTTGTGCCACTTCCCACATCAACATACATAGAATGATCTGACTCGACACTCGAGTTGTTTAATACTCCAAATATAGTAATTCCATTATTATAACCTTGAGCAGTCGCTATGGTAGATGCCATATTACTGACATTAAAAACATTCAGTTTGATATCGCCATCTTCCTTCCAGCTTATAAATAGCGTTGAACTTGAACCGCTGACTACCGCGCCTGAAATCAGCCAATCGCTTACCGGACCTGATGGATTGATTGTTGATATACCTCCTATGACAGTTCCATCCATCTTGACAAATGCAATCTTCAGCGCGATATTTTGAGGCCCTATCTGCTCTCCGTATAAAACAGCTAATCGTATCTCGCCATTAGATTTTACCTCAATAACTTTTGGTTTAATCAATGTAGAGGTTGTAGAAGATGCCACAAGATTACCATTAGTTCCGCTACTCCATGCCGGAACAAATGAAGTATTTGTTTTGCTTATATAGATGTTCGACGCCCCGTTTCTATCATCCTCGCAAACAACTCCAATTTTGTATGGCGTTCCTTCCTGAAAAACAATAAAATCAGGATTCCATTGATTAGAAGTCGCATGTCCAAAAATTACACCGGGTCCGGCTGAAATTGTGCTATCACCCTTAATAAACCTGCCTATAACATCCTTTTGTGTGACCAAACCTCCAATTCTTGTATTAAAAATGACATCATACTCCTCATTAATCGAATACTTGAAAACAAAATTCTCCCCTGAGCCGGTTATTTCTTTTTCACCCCCATTCCATTCAGCCGGCGGAACTAAAATTAATAATGATATCGCAGTGAGCAACAGTGATGAGGATCTGGAAACACACTGTTTAATCGAAATTACGACAAGCATCTTCTATTTACATTAATCAAAATCCCTGACAAAATGTTTAGCTAACAGGTTAATCTAGACTTCTAATCCTTCCGTTACTATGCTATTTCCTTATGAAAGAAAGGGTTCCTCCCGGCCAAGTAGTGACAAATAAGTTTCCCGTGCTCCAATATGGAGAAATTCCCAATATATCACTCGAAAATTGGGCCTTCAAAACATCCGGGGATGTTGAAAAAGAGCTAACAGTAGCCTGGAATCAGTTTTTGGAACTGCCAAAAGCAGAAATCACAGCAGATATGCATTGCGTAACCAAATGGTCAAAACTCGATAACAAATGGGAAGGAGTAAGATTTAAAACAATTTATGATCTCACAAAACCAAAAACTTCCGCGAAATATATTCTTGCTCACAGCTTTGATGGATACTCTGCAAATATTCCATTAAATATTGCGCTCAACAATGATGTAATTCTTGCCTATAAACATGATGGCCAATTACTTACTGCCGAACATGGAAAACCTGTAAGATTAGTCGTGCCAGAAAGATATGGCTGGAAAAGCGCGAAATGGATCACAGAAATTGAATTTCTCAACAAAGACAAAAGAGGGTACTGGGAAGAAAACGGATATCACAACAATGGAGATCCTTGGAAAAATGAAAGATTCAAATGGCAGGAAGAGTGCCCTCAGAAATAAAATGAAAATCCTGCTTTCAAATGAGATCGGCTACTGCTATGGCGTAGAAGATGCCGTCGAAATCGCCATTCAAATCGCCAGGAACAACAACGGGAAGAAAATATATACCTACGGATATATAATCCATAATCCCGAGACAATCAATCTGCTTCAAAAACAGTACGGCGTCGCAACCATCGAGAATGCAGACGACATAACTGAAACAAATTCGATTGTGATTATACGCACACATGGAGCAAAGAAAGGCGAGATCGAAAAGATAAGACAGCGCGGCATTCAGGTAGTAGACGCAACATGCCCATTCGTCATAAAAACCCACAGGATAGTAACAGCTCTCCAGAAGGAAGGCTTTTTTGTCGTGGTTTTTGGAAAAAGCTATCATCCGGAGGTCATAGGAATACTCGGCCAGGTCGACCTTGAAAATATAAGCTGTGTACAGACTAAAGAGGACGCAGAAAAAATCGACTGGAAACTGAAAATCGCCTGCGTTTTTCAAAGTACAGTCACCTTCGAAGACTTTTCATGGGCGATCGTACCACTCGCGCGAAAATGCTACGAATTCAAAATTATCAAGACTATATGTGAAGTTACAGTCACAAGACAAAAATACTCGGCAGACATCGCCAAAGAAGTTGATACCATGCTTGTTCTAGGAGGCATGAATTCATCCAATACAAAAAAGCTTGTTGAAATGTGCAAAAATTTCACAAAAACACATCATCTTGAAACCATTGATGAGCTCAAACAGCTTAATCTCTCTTCCCTGAACAAAATCGGGATCACTACAGGAACATCAACTCCAATGTCAGTGGTTGAGGAAGCGATAGAGCACTTGAAAATAAAATATGGGGCTATTCTAGAAGAAGAAACAATCGCTATCTGAATTCTTTGAGCTCAAAGATTGGTTTAACATTCGCTGCATCAACCTGTAAATATTGCAGACTTTCATCGGTTTGCTCGCCAAGAAAAACAACTATCTTCTCCTGACCCTTATAATTGTATCTGCATATTTTATTAAGGTGAAAATGTCCTGAGATGATGACATCATAATTAGTTAAATATCTGAAATAAGATTCAAAAGGCGGTTCAACCTTCAGA
>JACQRL010000122.1 GCA_016206485.1 Planctomycetota bacterium
CTCCAGCGCTACGACTAAATAGGTGCTTTTTATTCTGGCTAAATAATAAGCACCATCTTTAACAATCAATCTATCTGCTGTTTGCTTTAATATATTTTCTTCTTTGACTTTCTCCTTATAGAATTTTACTAACTTTTCAAAGGCAGATTGAACATCCGCTTTATTGTTATATTTTAGCAAAAGAACCTTAAATTTATCCTGGTTCAATTCATATTCAGCCAGAACACCTTTAATATCAATATCAAAGATGTCGTCTTGAGCAAGATGGCACAGGTTGTTAAAAGCAATAATCCCACTGATTAACTTCTCACTTCCATGGAGGCGATAGTTAGAAGGAAGGTGACTCAGTATATCCGGCAGATTTCCCTTCTTTCCAATCTTTGTAGATATGGCTTTTGCCATAAGCATAAGTCCTCCCTTTACTCCTTCTTGAAATGAGGATATGAAGACATAAAAATCGTCCTGCCAAAAATAAACCACGTTATCGGATGCTATCCCTTCATTGCCAATCTCTAATGGCGCCAAGATTTTATCTCTCTTGAAGGAATAAATTCCAAAAGCAGACTCTGAGTCTTTCATGCGGTAAATGTCAATGACAACTACCTGGTCATCATTAGAATATTCCTGAGATATGAGAAGATTGAAACCATATTCCAGGAAGATATCAGCCCCGCCATCAATGTACTTGAAAAGTTCATCCTGCTTATAAATATGCGATGGACCGGTTCTTATCCAGGAACCAATCTCGTTATCGATTGGGAGTAAATTTTGCATTTCCAAATCAGCACTGAACGAGCAAGATGTGGTAAATGCCACAATCAATAAGACTGTTATTATCTTTTTCACGCTGTTAACTCCACCACTTTTACCTGGGTCAAATCCATAGTTCCTAAACCAAGTTTCTGGGCATGACGCCATGTAACATCAAGTACAGAAGGAGAAAAACTTTCATCGTGTTCTTTCATAATACGGGAACAGTAAACATCGGTTGCTACCATATCGCCAGAGAAAATTATGCGGTTAACACCCTTTTTGACTTTAGCCCCCGGCATCTGTTGAGCTGGTCCCATTCCGGTTAGAATTGAACGGGCATCAACGATGGTTAGTTCTGGTCTGGCTGCATCAGCGAATTCGGCTACTGATTTCATAAAGAAATTTAGACCTTCTTTGCCCATGCGTGAGGCCCGATGGGCCATCCAGCGATGGGAGCCATAAACAGAACCAAAGTGATTTTTCAAAGCGCAGGTTAGACCAGCAGTGACATGCCGTTTGAGCACCGGAGTATTAATAATCATATCTGCCTTGAGAATGTGCTTATTAACTTTAATATGAGGATGAGATTCCCAATCACTCCTTTCCACTACAGCAAAATCTTCTTCCTTTTCAAGGTCAACAGAAATCACTTTAACTCCAGCCTTTTTTCCTTTCTCATAAATCTTTAAAAATCTAAATGCGCTCTCACTTCCTGACTCAGAGTACTGAGAGGAATCACAGAGCGTAACCTGGTTAGCCCCCACATTCTTTAAATGTTGAGCCAATAGAATAGCAAAATCCGGATCCGTAGTAGTAGGATATGGCTCATCCATCAAAAAATTTGGCTTTATGAGTATGTCCTTGCCGTTTACTATTTTATCAAAACCTATTAAGGTATTCAAGCCCTCCATCAACATCTTCTCATGATTAGTTCCCGTCACCACCACCAAAATCGGTTTCCCGTCCTTAGTGAAGGGATTAGTCCTGAGTTTTACCGGGATGAACGAAGATGTGCTTACCTCATCTGCTTCAGCAGGCAGGTAAAGTCCCCCAGTAGCAGAAAGAGCGGCACCAGTCATAACCAGCCCCTTCATGAAGTCTCTTCTTGACATCCCCTTTTCATTATGATGGCATTCAATAAAATCCCGGTTATCACTGGTGAATCTTATGTTCTTTTTCACCATTATCATACCCTCCCAACAGAAGTTACATAAATAAGAGCCTCTTTAGCCCCATCTACATTTAGCATGTCATTTATCTGGTCATCAAAGAAGGCACCAATGCCGCAAACACCGAGCCCCATAGAGACTGCCTCAAGGTAAATATTCTCTCCAATCACTCCCGCATCTAAATGGACATAACGGTACCCTCTATCGCCGTAACGTTTGACTCGCTCAAAAATGGCTGTTTTGATAATAGCAATATTGGCGTTACCTACTAATTCCTGTCCTAAACAGGCATTGGCTATCCGGAAACGATAATCCCCTTCTTTTAAAAGTTCCAATGCGTGTTCAGCAGGATTGTAGTGGTATATTCCCCTGGCAATTCCCTCTACATTATTGACTACAACATAGAGTTCAATAGGATAAAGTCCTTCTATTGACCAAATTGCTCTTTTTGCAGGTTCATCTTTTATAACTCCGTAGGTATAATATAAGAGACGTGACAATTCCAGTTTATAAAGGGGTTTTCCAGAATAATCCCTGGCTGACCTTCTCTTGCGTATAGTATCATCAAGACTCAAACCCTGTCTGGAGAATTCCTTAGATAGAAGAATCTTATTCGCCTCCGGGTAACTCTTATGTGAAACCTTTCTCTCGCTATAATCTCTTATTTCTGTCTTGTTAAAGTTATTTATTTTACCCATTTCATGAACTATTTCAGAAGGCTCCCAGCCTTCCGTGAACTTCTCTATCTTTTTTTCTTCAAATACAGGAATCCTTGCAAAATTTTTACCCTCTTCTGATACAGATTTTCTTCCCACAGCGCTAATATAGACGACGGCTTCTTTCCGTCCATCTATATCCAACAACTGGTTTATCTTATCATCAACAAACGTTCCTATGGGATAGGATTCTAAACCCAGTGCCCCGGATATTAAATCTAAATTACCTGCCACATGGCCTGCATCAAGAAGGACATATCTATAGCTCTGTTCTCCATATTTCCATTTGGTGCGATAGAAGATGGTGCTCAGAATAAAGACTGCGCTTGCTTTTTTTACCGGCAGAGGCTTATTAACATAAACAGAAAGTCTTTCTGAAAAATCTCCTTCTTTTAAAAGATGCAAGCCATGGTCTTTGACAGAATAGTGGTAGATGCCTTTTTTCAGCCCTTCCACATTATTTACCACAAGATAAATGACTGTAGGATAGAGGGCCCCTGCAGAGGGAGCCGCTCTCAAATAGTAGGTAAGACCGGGATACCGCAGCTCTCCGGTAATGCCATTAGTATAATATAAAAGCCGGGAAAGCTCTGTTTCTGTGATAGGCTCTTCTGAGAAACTTTCTATATATGAACCTCTCTTTATAGCCTCCTCAACACTTATACCATCAAAATCAAAATCAGTAGAAAGCTCTATTAATTCTGCCTGGGGATATTCCTTAAAAACTGACGGCTGTCTTGACCAGTCCAATCCGCCTGTCCTGGCCATAAGTTCGGCATAGGTATGTTTTGTCTTCTCATGATACTTCATGGCTATATCTAACCTCGGGTAAGACGTCTCTTCTAATGGAAATTCTATCTCCATTTGTTTATCAAAGATACTCCACCATCTCAATCCTATGGTTACAGATGTTATCAGAAAAAGTCCTGTTACTGAAATAGCCACTCCCTTTAAAAAGGGTTTCCACGTCCTTCTCTCAGGGCTGAGCAGAATAGCGGGAGACTTACTTTTGAAATATGCGTTTACCTTACTTAAGTTTAAACATATATGAATTAAACCTAACGTTAATGTAAGATATGCGCTATAGATATGATAAATGAATCTGGAGCGGGGAAAGTTCAGTCGGACCTGTAAGTACCCTAAACCAAGGGTAAGAGCAAGAGAAAAAATAAAAATGAGACTTAATATATTCTGAATATCGGCATGGCGCAGACCTTTAACTTCTTCTTTTCTAACACTGCTTTTTCTTTTAATAAATCTTATTATCTTCTTCCAGTTTGCAAACAGATGCACAACAGACAAAAATACCAGGAGGTAAACGCCATATATGTGATAGATAAAACGGTGAAGTTCAAACCGGACCTGAATAAGGCCGGTGATTAACATCACAAGAAA
>JACQRL010000123.1 GCA_016206485.1 Planctomycetota bacterium
TAGGTTTATTTAAGGCGAGAGTGGTTGTTTTAGTTATGTCTTTACCAGAAAGAATTGAATATTTTAGAAATCATAGATTAGTTATTTGCTTAATAAAGAAATTATTTCGTAATTCTGATGGTGTGTTGACTTTGTCTGAGTACGTACAACACTCCTTAGGAATAGATTTTGATATTCCCACTAAAGCCATGAAAGTTTTATATTTTGGTATTGATAATGATTTTTGGTACCCTGAATATAGTCTACTAAATAAAGATGATTTTATCCTCTCTATCGGGAATGATATGAATCGTGATTACCGAACATTAGTGGAAGCTCTGCCTAAAAATATTAAATTGAAATTGGTTACGAAAAAAAATATAAATACGCTCGGTAAAGAAATTGAAGTTTTATCAGGAATTAGTGATAAAGAATTACGAGACTTGTATAATCAAGCATTATTTGTTATTGTTCCTAGTATAAAATTAAAAAATGAGTCTTCTGGTTTAAGTTGCACCTTGCAAGCTATGGCATGCCGAAAAGCGGTGATAGTTTCTGATGCGCCACCTTTGAGAGAATTATTTATGAATAATGAGGATTGCCTATTTTATGACCCAGAGAACGTTGGTGACTTGAAGAATAAGATAGACTCACTAGTTGATAATGATATTTTAAAAAATAATATTGCTCAAAATGGTTATTTGAAAGTGACCCAGAAGTTTACTTGTAAAATAATGGGAAAAAGGCTGGAGTCAATACTTAATGGTCAAGATTATATATGAATCTTTTTTATATCGGTGCTGGTTTTGTCGGTACTTGTTCTGCTGTTATATCGGCTGACAGTGGTCATAATGTTTTACTTTATGATATCGACTTAAATAGAATTAAGAGATTGAGTTCAAATGACCGTCAAGAAATTGAGTCTTGCATCTATGAAGATGGTTTGGCAGATATGTTGGTTCGACATCAAGATAGAATTGATTTTACTGCAGATTACCAAAAAGTAGAAGAGTTTTTGGATATATGTGATGGCATTTTTTTGTGTCTTCCAACTCCAGAAATAGGGGAAACAGGGGAAAGTAATCTAAGCTATTATACCGATGCGGCTCAAAAATTGGCTCATAGTTTAGTTATGCGCAACACAGGCACTCAAAAGAAATATGTCGTGATTATCAATAAAAGTACGGTGCCTATTGATATGGTGGATAAGACCGCGGAGATACTCAATGCGGCTGGTGTCAAGAATTATGGTATAGTTTCAAATCCTGAATTTTTGGTTGAAGGAAAAGCGATTGAAGGATCTCTGCGCCCGGATCGTGTTGTGATAGGCGCGTGGAAACAACAAGATTTTGACATCATGCGAAAGATCTATCAACGATTTTATGATTCACCGACCGTGGAATATATTGAAGTGAATCCAAAAGAAGCTGCGGCCGGCAAATTGCTTGCGAATTATATATTGTTTAGCAAGCTTGCGCTTACCTTTGATGTGATAGGACGAACATGTGAGACATTCACTAAACTTGGTTTTGAAAATATTAGAAAAGTATTGACTACGGATCCTCGTATTGGTACCTGGGGTATGTATAATAGTCTCTATGCCGGCGGCAGTTGTTTTATCAAAGATGCTCGTTCTCTTTATTATCAATTGCAAACCGCAGGTCAAGAAGCTAATTTAGTGAATGAAGTGTATCTTGCAAATAGACGACAGTTTAATACCTTTATGGGACGTGCGCAAAAAGAAGCGGGATTTGTATGGAAGGATAAAATAGTTGCGTTAATCGGTCTTGCTTTTAAGCGCGATACCAATGATATACGAAATTCACCTAGTATTGATATTGCAAATTTTTTGAAAGAACAGGAGGTTAAAAAAGTGCAGGTCTATGATCCTGCTGCTATGGACAATTTTAAATTAGTATTTCCTGAAAATGCACAGTTTACCTATTTCTCACACGAATTTGACACGGTAAAAAACGCAGACGTGATTATTATTGCGACTGATTGGCCGCAATTTCGAGGATTGGCAGATGCTATGATTCGCGAATTTGGATATACCCCTTTAATTATGGACGGGCGTCGTATATTGCAACATCGATATAAAGATTTACACGAGGCAGGTTTTACTATTATTGCGGTAGGCGGTCCTTTAATGAAATCAGCACAGTTATCCACAGATTAGATAAGTAAAATAATTCGTTTTGTGTTATACTTCTCTTCAATAGAAGATATATAATTCGCAAGCAATTTGCCGGCCGCAGCTTCTTTTGGATTCACTTCAATATATTCCACGGTCGGTGAA
>JACQRL010000128.1 GCA_016206485.1 Planctomycetota bacterium
CTCAGACAGAGGCTTCTTATTATGGGCCTCTTAATCCCATGGTCGGGACGATGATTATTTCCAGGATAATAACAGCGGAATTTATGTGTATATTGTACGGAATTGATATTACTGTCTGTTGCGGTCATACTGACCCGGGAGACGAAATAGATTTTTTGGGCGATGAAGCCAATGGTTGGTGCTATGTGGATGCCGCTGCTGTTCCTCCGACAGTTGAGTATTAAGTTTAAAGATTTTTAGATTGTTTCCTGCCCTGGTAATGATAAGTATTTCAGTAGTAACAATTCGCTCGATGAGAGTGATGATAATTAAAAGATTCAGGTACTTAAAAGGAAATGCACGGTGCTTTCAACAAAATAATTGTTTTTTCTTAATTGCTATATAGCATAAATAATAGCTGTGTCAAAATTGTTGAATACTCAAAAATGCAATTCGTGTTTAGGGATTTGCTATATAATCAGTGTTTTTGTGACTTATGAGCAAGAGACTATTAATAAGGCATGTTATTTGTGAGGGAATTATGGAAAGAGTAAAAATGTCGTTGCTCTTGATGCATTATCTATTTTAGTTGGAGCTAAACATCGTCATGAGAGAGCTTTAATACAAAAAATTATAGAGAACCCTGTATATACTAAATCTATAATTCCAACACCTGAGGATGTTATAAAACAGTCAATTGAGGTCTTTTCTGATACTTCGATGAATCTTACTAAAGTTGCACAAATGTTTTTTGAGGATCTGAATTTCGATGGTTTGATTGATTGTGTAGTAACATATGAGCATAGTAACACTATTTTGTATGCATTTGGGGATCTAATAAGTACTCTCTCAGTAAAGCAAGACAATGTTATTGAATTTGAAGATCAAGTTATATCTACAGTGCTTGTTGATACCAATGGAGATGGGAAAAAGGATTTAGTTGTTGTAACAAGTGATAAGTTGGAAGTCTCATTGTCTGTCGGTGGGAATAAATTTGAACAAACTCCCAGTATTTCATTAGATATTGGATTTAAAGGAACTTCTGCTATGGCGTGGGACTATGATAAAAATGGAACGAACGATTTTCTGATTGTGGTAGGGCATAGTAATGTTAATCCTAATCAAGGGTTAATAACAGCGTATCACATACGGCTCTCATCTACATCTCAGCAAATTGCGCTTGTGAATCTTCCAGGAAAACCTGTTGAAGTTAAAGCAAGTAGTAGTTCTTAGATCTTAATGCAAGGTGGTTTTGTTTCATATCCTACTGTGTTAATGTCTGATGGCAAAATTATAAGGGTCCCTACTTTTGATGATATTTCAGTTGTGGTTAATCCTTCAATGGCAGGAGGTCTTATGCAATTGTTTGAACTGAATGTGAACTCTGATGGTAAAACGGATCATTTTGTCAGAAAGGTCCAAGAAACAAATCAAGGGGGAACCACTGTGATTAGCGATTCAGTAACTATTTATAAGAATAATGGAAACGGTAGCTTTATTGAAATTTCAACCATTGAACTTCCTACAAGTGCGAGGTTTGTTATCCCAGTAGATGTTGATGGAGATGGTGATGATGATTTAGTTACAATTTCTACAGATAAAAAGGGAAACTTTTCTTATCATCAAATAGTTAATAATGGAACCACATTTTCTATTCCGCAGACTATTTCAATAAATCAAGGAGCAACAGCTTTAAAACAGTCAAAAGAAATAGGTTTGCGCATTCCAAATCAACATACAATGACGCTTGGTGATGATAAAACTACTATTACAAATCTTTCTAACTTACCAGCACTGCAAATAAGCATTCTTCAATTTTACGTGTTGATTAAACAATTTGTACAAATGCAACCAGGACAGGAGGCACAGGATATAAAACAAGCAATGGATGAACTAATTCTAATCCTTATAAATGGGAGGTTTTATGTGGGTGATATAGGAGAAATAGTATCAGCAACAAATGGAGTTGATAACGTGATTTTTCATAAAAAATTCTTTTTAAACAACCAAACACTTAATCCAAGCAATTTTTTTGAATTTTTAGCAGCATCATTTCATGAGGCGAGTGGACATATTGCTAAAGGAAAGAATGATCCTGAAGCTGCTGGAATAGGGCTGCAGCTAATGAATTGGATCGGCCAATTCGTTCCACTTACAAGCCCCCTTTTAAATGATTTTAAAAAAGGTAAAAACCTTGCTCTTTATTCTTGGTATTCATATCACAATTTGCTTGCCAGAGTCAAAGAAGAAACATTAAGTCCTGCTGGTGATCCACAACAAGTAGCGAATAATTTGATTGGACAGCACCTACCACCCATACAGAATCCAGGTCCAATAACTATTAAAATTGAAAATATCCAGGTTAATTTAGATACCAAAGAATCAAAATTTGATGTTAAGTTAACATTTGATGGTGTTGAGGTAACGTATCTTGTGGGAGAGTGAATTGGAATTAGGTAATATATCGCGATGTTAAAGTATTTGATGTCAATTGTAATGCAATTGATAGTTGGATGGTCAATTACATTAATAATTCAAGGATTAGTGTATACTTCTTTGTGTCAGAATAGTAGTGCTAATGAAAATGAAGTAGTCGAACACATAACAAAATTGGAAGATTTAAATCCTGATATTAGAGTCGCTTCAATTAATTTTCTGATTTCAAAATGGGATAATAATGAAGTTATAGCGACTTTAGAAAGTGCGTTACAGGAAGCTCGTAAAAACAATAAAGTCAATAGTATCATCGGAGTTAGCTCAATTTTGTCAAAAATAGAGTTTAGAAGGTCTTTAGGCAAAGAACTGGTAGACTGGTTAAAAAAAGAGATTGATTATTTTGAGACTCTCGATGTATCTGGTAGATTAAACTATTTTGAAAAGATAATCTCTGGAAGTAATTATTTGAAAGCCTGGCGGGATAAATTGTCTGATTCCTCGCTAAATACACAAGTGGTTGCTAATGAAGAGGATGTTCTAATAGGAAAACTAGGAAAGTGGTTTTTTGATAATCTTTCGAAAAGCGATATTAAATCCCATAGACGATTGATTGACGCTCTTCAGGGAAAATTATATATAGATCTTGAACGGGAAAGCTATACTTTATTTTTAAAATCCAAAGCAATTTATTATCCCCGAACTACATCAAGTGTGAGAGTTCTTTCAAAATATTTGGAATTTGGAGACAGTGAGCTCCAGTTGATAGTTATAGAGATGTTAGGTAATTTAAAGGCTGCAGAATATTCAGGCAAGATAGCAGAAATAATGCTTAAGAAGCACCAAGAAAATAAGGATTATAAATTTGTAGTGATAACAGAATCTTGCATCAAGGCACTTGCAAATATGGGAGCTAAAGATCAGTCGAAATCGTTAGCAGAACTTTTTCCAACAATGTGGGGAGGACAAGCGGCCATTGCTTTGGCTGATCTTGGTGCGAGTGAGTATGCAGATGAAATAGCAGGCGAACTCTCTGAACTTGTAGAGGGAGTAAATATATTTAGAGCTGAATTGTTGATAAAAGCATTAGTTAAACTAAATGCTGTTGAATATAAAAAGGTAATTGCAAGATTTTTGGATGAGCCATATACAAGCAATACTGCAGAAGCAATAAAATCTCTAGGTAAAATGAGATGTAGAGAATATTTACCTATAATTGCGAAATTTCTTAAGACGCAGTACAAAAATTGGGCGATAGATGCAATTGCTGATTTGAAAGGGGAAGAATATTATGAAGAAATAAAATCGTTTCTTTATGATAATGAAGAGAGTACAAGAATATCCGTAGTTAAAGCAATTGGAGCAATAGGTGATAAAAAATATGCTAGAGATATTTTCCCTCTTTTGAAGGATAAAAGTCCTCTAATGAAAATACTTGCGATTAAAACATTAGACATACTAAACGCTAAAGAGTACCTTACGGAAATCGAAACAATGCTGGATGATGATGAAATGTATGAAAAACCAGGTAGTTTTGGCTTGCCGCACAAAATAACTGTAAGTGAGATTGCTCGCAGAACACTTGTTAAGTGGAAATATGAGGGTTGTAAATAAAAAGATGAATATGTTTTTTAGCATCAAGAAGTTAATAAGGTGAACAATAATTTATAAAATCACAAGTCTGTATAGTCTACTCAATTAATTTAAGAGAAACCAAGGAAAAAAGACGACACGTGCCTTAAGGCCGTTGAGCTTCACACAGAACTGTAGTTATGGTGAGAGGAGGTGCCGCCAAAAGTATCAGCTGCCCCAACCCACGCGGTTTATGAGAAGTTTGCTTTCACGCTAAAACTAATAGGTTAAATACAGATTAAATCTGTTCGCGTCGCCATCATCCTGGTTTTTATTTTATTGCAGGGCGCTCAGACAGAGGCTTCTTATTATGGGCCTCTTAATCCCATGGTCGGGACGATGATTATTTCCAGGATAATAACAGCGGAATTTATGTGTATATTGTACGGAATTGATATTACTGTCTGTTGCGGTCATACTGACCCGGGAG
>JACQRL010000129.1 GCA_016206485.1 Planctomycetota bacterium
CGATAAAAAAGATACAGGATGCCGGCATAAATATTGTCGGGAGTTTTATTTTTGGATTGGATGAAGATGATAAGACTGTTTTTAAAAATACATTTGATTTTATAGTAGAGACAAAGATAGATGCCGCTCAGTTTCATATCCTCACACCATTACCTGGTACAACAACATATTCAGACCTTGAAAAGGAAGGGAGGATAATTGAGAGGGATTGGGCAAAGTATCATACTGGCGAGGTGGTATTTCAGCCAAAGGGTATGACAAGAGATGAACTCCAGAATGGATATTACTGGGCATTCAGAAATACCTATACAATGAAAAACATCCTGAAGAGAAGTTTAAGAAGCTCACGAGGTATTATTTACAGATTAGCAGCAAATTTAAGTTACAGGAAAAAGGCATTGAAGATGCCGGAGGTCAAATTCCTCAATTAAGAGGTTAAGATGTCTTACGAGGTAGAGATCGATCCTGAGGTTCAATCGCAACCTGTAAGAGACTCAAAGTCATTTAGCAGATATTCAACAACAAGGATGGCGTCATCTAAACTTTCTTAAATGATTAAATACATGATCCGCAATGCCGATTGAGCCTATACGCCCCATTGTATTCACAATGAAGTTTATTTCGCTTGCCCCTCTTTCAGTGTTGAAATGCCAACAATAGTATAGACTGGACAAAAACCTATAGCACTCGTAGTAAGAAATGCAATTGTAATAATTGCCAGAATAATGGCAAGTGTCCCGCTTATCTGACCTGCTAAATACAGTGCGATGATAACAACCGCTATGGTTGTCCTGATTACGCGGTCAATAGTACCCATGTTTTTCTTTAAGTTCATGACTATCACCTCCTTTCAGCCATGTTTTAGACTCCAAAGCTTCAAAAAAACCACTTTACGAGAAAAACAACTCCTGTGATAACACCTATACAAATTATACAAACCAATATTATTTTTAAAATCTTTACTACAGCAGGGTTCATAATTTCATCCTGTCTTTTAAAACCATGAGTCCATTGTTCATCTCTGCATGGTTAATTTCATCAATTGCCCATGAATTGTATTCACCAATTCAAGTTTTTTGAATTGCTCCTCAACAAGCAATCCTATCTGTGCATCATACCTCTTGCCTGTAAGGAAATAATACACTGCTGGATGCCAGCCTGCCATTCTCTTTGGCTGCCCTTCATCATAAACCCCGTATTCCTTCGGCTCCTCAAAGGGATTATTTAGAATAATATGGTTATCCCTTCTTGGCGGTTATCTTTTTTCTATACCGCATCGCCGTCTTGCTGATTTTCTCTATACTTCCTTCCGGCAGCATAGTCTTTCGCCATTCCGTATAGTTAAATTTTTCCCTTGACATTAAAGCGATATACCTTTCGGCTTCAACAGCACCCATAGCTTTTATAAGGGCTTTGGTTCCCTCAACTTTTATTTCGGTATCAGTTTTCATTTCTCCTCCAATATTCTTATAAGTTCGATTGGACTGATTACTTTAATTTTAGCAAATCTGCTAAGTTTTTTGAGCAATAAATCATCTGCTGTAAGAAATTAATCGCATCTGGTTTCATCGCACAGGCCACATGCAAAACATCAAAAGCCTTGATCCCAAATTTTTGTATATATTCAGCGGCAGCAAGAATGTCATCAGTTTCGCCTGTGTCGATTGCTGCATAAGTTCTAAGATCATCAATAGCACTGCGTTTTTCTTCAAAAGGATTAAAGCTATTTTCATAATCAATAATATAGGACCATGCCAGTTCAATTTCATGAGCTGCTATTTTCTCTTGTATGTATAAAACAGCCTCAGCTTCAAGTCGGATTCGCATTTTTGATTGATCATCGAATGGCCGATTCAAACAGCAATTATCCATGTAAATCCGCATTTCTGTTTTCCCTTTTGTTTATTCGATGTCAAGATTATATCATGATGACGGTCTATAAATCATTTTTAAAAAGTTAAGGAAAAAGCATCAAGGTTTTGATGCACGAGACAAGTCTGGACGCAGAGTCGAGATAAAAACTTGTGCTGTTAAGACCGAATTACCTCAATTTGGTGGTTTTAAGAAGCATCATTTTGATTATGCAATACTTGTTTTTTTGGATGAATTAAAATTAAAACCCCTAAAATACTATAAAGTACCTTATGCGGTTATAAAAAAACATCAAAGTCCTTCAGAGAAAAGGCAGGGAACATTATTTTTTGATTTAACGATTATCATTTCAAGTCTCTTTAATATTGGAACTCTCTTTCCAAATAATTCCACTTACTATGCCTTGAGAAAATCTTTAAAAATGCCTTTGTTCCTCATCTAATTCTGCCTTCCTGCCATGAATAAGTTTGGTTCTTTCTCATTTCAAGTGGGTAACCCGACTTTGCTGTAATCCAACTTCCCTGTAAGCATATAGATTATTGTCTTGAGGTTTTTAAATGTC